>NZ_JBXAXU010000002.1:57137-362829 GCF_056781915.1 Dellaglioa sp. CoH-57-MRSF-21
ACAAGAAGTACAAGAAGTACAAGAAGTACAAGAAGTACAAGAAGTACAAGAAGTACAAGAAGTACAAGAAGTACAAGAAGTACAAGATAGCTATTATGATAATCAGTCAGATGAAGAAGTCAAAAGGTCAGATGCAAGTTATCAATTTCCATCACTTGATTTATTACCAGATCCTATTTTAGAAAATGCTGGTGAATTAGATGATTGGGTACTTTCTCAAATTGATGTATTAAATAATACATTGGAAGCATTCCATGTTAATGCAGAAGTTGATGGCTGGACAGTTGGGCCAACGGTGACCCAATTTGAAGTATCATTAGCTGCTGGTGTTAAGGTAAGTAAGATTACCAACCTTGTTGATGACTTGAAACTAGCGCTTGCTGCAAAAGATATCCGTGTAGAGGCGCCAATTCCTGGACGTAGTAGTGTTGGAATTGAAATACCTAATTTAAAATCAAGACCAGTCCTTCTCTCGGAAGTATTGAGATCTCCAGTGTTTATAGAAAATAAATCACCATTGACGGTGGCGTTAGGTGTCGATTTATTTGGTGAAGCACAAGTAACTAACTTACAAAAAATGCCGCATGGATTAATTGCTGGTGCTACAGGGTCTGGTAAGTCAGTTTTTATCAATAGTTTATTAGTTTCTATTTTATATAAGGCAACACCAAACGAAGTTAAATTGTTATTGATTGATCCTAAAGCTGTCGAATTAGCGCCATATCATGATATTCCTCATTTATTAGCACCTGTTATATCAGATGCAAAAGCAGCTTCGGCAGCTTTGAAATGGGCTGTTGATGAAATGGAAGAACGCTATCAAAAATTAGCTGCAGCTGGAGCTAAAAATATTGGTAACTTTAATCAAAAAGCAGAAGCTAATGGCGATTTTGGCCTAAAGATGCCGTATATTTTAATTATTATTGATGAATTAGCTGATTTAATGATGGTTGCTTCAAATGAAGTTCAAGAATATATTGCAAGAATTACACAAAAAGCTAGAGCAGCAGGAATTCATTTAATTCTGGCTACACAACGACCAAGTGTTGATGTTGTTACGGGTACAATTAAAAATAATATTCCAACTCGAATTGCATTTATGGTTTCTAGTCAAATTGACTCGAGAACTATCTTGGATACGGCCGGTGCTGAAAAATTACTTGGACGAGGCGATATGCTCTATCTAGGTAATGGATCAAGTCAGGCTGTTAGGTTACAAGGAACGTATATAGAAGATGAAGTAGATTTAATTACAGATTTTGTTAGAACTCAAGGAAAGCCAAGATATGCATTTAATCCAGATGGACTGAAAAAAATGGCAGATCAAAATGAACAACAAGATGATTTATTGCCAGGTATTTTAGATTTTATTGCGCACGAACAAACCATTTCAACTTCTAAATTACAGCGCGTCTTTTCAATTGGGTATAATAGAGCTGCCAATATTATTGACGAACTTGAAAATCAGCAACATATCTCACATGCTAAGGGGTCGAAACCTCGAGATGTGTATTTAAATGAAGATGAACTCAGACGGATGAGAGAAGAATTTTAACGACAAACTGAATATTAACTCATTTTATGGTAAAATTATGAATGAATAATGTCAGAAAAGGGGATAATGATGAATAACCAAAAAGTATATTATTTTGTAGGAATAAAAGGCTCAGGGATGAGTTCTTTAGCATTAATTTTACACGATCAAGGATTTAAGGTTGAAGGCTCTGATATTGACCAATATACATTCACACAACGTGGATTAGAATTAGCTAATATTAAGGTTTATTCATTTGATGAAAAAAATATCCATGAAGGTTTGACTGTAATTGCGGGAAATGCATTTACAGCGGATCATCCTGAACTTAAAAAGGCACGTGAAATGGGATTAGATATTGTCAGTTATCCTGAAATGTTAAGTCGATTAATGGAAGGTTACACAAGTATTGGTGTTGCCGGCTCTCATGGTAAAACAAGTACAACAGGATTGCTTGCACATGTCTTAAGTGGTATTGCACCAACGAGTTACTTAATTGGGGATGGTACTGGTAAAGGAAAACCTGATGCAAGATTCTTTGTTTATGAAGCAGATGAATACCGTCGACATTTTGTTGCCTATCACCCAGATTATTCAATTATGACTAATATTGATTTTGATCATCCAGATTATTTTACTGGTATTGATGACGTTTTTGATTCATTTGAAACAGTTGCAAAACAAACCAAAAAAGGAATATTTGCTTGGGGAGATGATCCTTTACTCCGTAAAATAAAAGCTGATGTTCCAATTTATTATTATGGTACAAAGGATTCTGATGATTTCCAAGCTCGTGATATAAAACGAACAACTAAAGGTTCTGAATTCGATGTTTATTATCACGATACATCATTAGGTCATTACCAAATTCCAATTTTTGGTGAACATAATATCTTAAATAGTTTGGCCGTTATTGCTGTTTCGTATTTTGAAAAAGTTGATTTAGAAGAAATTGCAAGTGAATTATTAAGTTTTAAAGGGGTTAAACGCCGGTTTAGCGAAAAGTATATTGGTGATATGACAATTATTGATGATTACGCACATCATCCATCAGAAATTAAAGCAACAATTGATGCTGCTCGTCAAAAATATCCTGATAAAGAATTAATTGCGGTCTTCCAACCACATACGTTTAGTAGAACTATTGCGTTGATGGATGATTTTGCAATTAGTTTGAATCTTGCCGATAAGGTTTATTTAACGGATATTTTCAGTTCTGCTCGTGAAACATCAGGTAATGTTTCTAGTGAAGATCTTGGTGCAAAGATTGTTAAGGGTGGCGAGATTATCAAACTTGATAATCTTTCGCCATTACTTGATTACAATAATGCAGTTGTTATTTTTATGGGCGCTGGAGATGTCCAAAAATATGAATATGCATATGAAGAATTATTGAGTAATTTAAGTTTTAAAAATAATTAGTTGCTGAAAAAGAAATGATTTTCGAATCATTTCTTTTTTATTACTTAATTTTTTTTTACGAAAAGTGAAAATTCTTGATAATTTTACATGATTTGGTACACTTGTCCTTATACATACAAGGGGTTATCCTTTAAAAAGGTTAATGCTGTATGAGGTTAAAAGTCATGTTGTATTCTGATTAAAATAAGTAGTATTGCTCTAACTTATTTCATTTTATTAAATTAGTTGTAATAGGTTTTAGTGTATTAATCACAATATTTTAAACATGATTTCTTAATTAACAAGGAGGAAAATAAGATGGATAATCAAAATAGCGTTATTATTAATGAAAAAGATGGATTAAATCATTTTTTAGCAAAATTATATGGGTATATGGCGCTTGCAGTTGGCGTTTCAGCTGTCACAGCATTTTTAACATTGACAGTATTTCAAAAATTAGTTTATGGCTTTATGGCAGAACATTCATGGTCAATTTGGGCATTATTTATTGTCCAATTGGTGGTTGTCTTAAATATTAACGTAAAGGCATCAAGGGCACCATTTGTAACATTTGCTTTATTGATGGGGTATTCTGTACTTGAGGGCGTAACGTTGTCGTTGATTATATCAATGTATTCAGTCGGGAATATCATTGCTGCATTTGCCGCAAGTTCGGCTGTATTCGTTACGATGACCATTTTAGGAAATGTTACTAAACGAGATTTAACTAAATTAGGCACACAGGCATTAGCAGCTTTGGTTGGACTAATTGTTGCTTCATTTGTAAATTTATTCTTACAAAGTGAACTTATTAATTACGTATTCTCATATATCGCTGTGATTATTTTCACCATTTTAACAGCGTGGGACACACAAAAATTAAGACAAGTATTTTTACAACGAGATAGCAATGTTTCAGTTTCTAACTTAGCTATGACAGGTGCACTAATGTTATATCTTGATTTTATTAATTTATTCATTTCATTCTTACAAATCTTTGGTTACGGTGGTAGAGATTAGTAATTCATAAATAAGAAGGTTAAACCTCCAAGTTAAGGATTTATAACTTGGGGGTTTTTATTACTTTATTGAGTTATTAGCGTATTCATTATTAATCACGGCTGATGTTTGGTAAAATAGAGATAGAGATTTTCAAAGGAGACGGATATTAAATGACTAATACTAATGAGAAACTACTATTGATTGATGGAAACAGTATTGCCTATCGTGCATTTTTTGCATTGTACCAATCTGTAGATAGATTTACAAACCAAGCTGGGTTACATACAAATGCATTATATGGGTTTAATAATATGTTGAATGTCATATTAGATACCGAAAAACCGACACATGTATTAGTTGCATTTGATGCAGGAAAGACAACATTTAGAACTAAAAAATATGATAATTACAAGGCCGGTAGATCAAAAACACCGCCAGAACTAAAAGAACAAATGCCATATTTTAGAGAATTACTAGCAGGATACGGCATTAAAACTTACGAATTAATTGATTTTGAAGCAGATGACATTATAGGCACAATGGCAAAAAAAGGTGAAGAAGCTGGATATAATGTGACTATTGTGACTGGAGATCGAGATTTAACACAATTAACAACCGATAAAGTAACAGTTTCTGTCACAAAAAAAGGCGTTAGTGAAATCGAAAAATTTACACCAGAGCATGTAATGGAAAAATTTGGATTAACACCATTGCAAATTATTGATATGAAGGGATTAGTTGGCGATACGTCAGATAATTATCCCGGTGTTACTAAAGTTGGTGAGAAGACTGCAATTAAATTATTAACAGAATATGACTCAATGGAGAATCTTTACGAAAATATTGATCAATTAAAGAAAAGTAAAATGAAAGAGCATTTAATTGAAGATAAAGATCAAGCATTTATGAGCAAAGATTTAGCCAGAATTCGACAAGATGCACCTATCACAATCGATTTTCCTGATACAAAATGGGATGGAAAAGACTTAGATAAGTTAGTTGCTTTCTATGAAAAAATGGATTTTAAAAAATTTTTAAGTCAATTAAATTTAAATTCAGCATCAGATAGTGTAGAAATGAATTTATTTCCAGAACCTAAAAAGACAGATTATAAAGTATTAACTAGTGATAATTTAGATGAATTATCTAAATTATCACAACCAATTTCTTTTTATTTAGAGATGTTGGAAGATAATTATCATACAGCAGATTTTGATGGATTTGCGATAGGTGATGGCAATCAATTTTTCGTAACACGAGATGTTGATTTGTTAAAATCTAAAACTTTAGTTTCAATTCTTTCAAATGATAAAATTAAAAAGAATGTATTTAATTTTAAACGTAATTATGTAGCATTGAACCGATTGGACATTCAACTTGCAGGAACTGAATTCGATCTTTTGTTGGCTTCATATTTGTTAGATACAAGTGATAATAGTAATGATCTTAGTAAAGTTGCACAGAAACATGATTACTATGACGTTAAGTCTGATGAAGAGGTATATGGTAAAGGCGTTAAACGTGCAATTCCAGAAGATGATGATATTTTCTTTAGTCATATGGCATCGAAAGTTGACGCCTTAAATCTTTTGAAAGAACCATTAATGGCCGGATTAGTTGATCATGAGCAAATGGATTTGTACACGGATATGGAACTTCCTCTTTCACTTGTATTAGCCAAGATGGAAATTCAAGGCATTAATGTGGATGCCGATAGATTGAAGATTATGAAAAAGGAATTTTCAACTATTTTAAGTGATATGGAAACTAAAATTTATAGTGAAGCTGGTGAAGAATTTAATATTAATTCACCAAAACAATTAGGCGTTATTTTATTTGAAAAATTAAAATTACCTGTTGTTAAAAAAACTAAAACAGGTTACTCAACTGCAGTTGATGTTTTAGAACAACTTAGTACAATAGCTCCAATTGCAGATTTAATTTTAAAATATCGACAAATTGCAAAAATTCAATCAACGTATGTTGAAGGATTATTAAAAGTTAGACATGAAGATAAGAAAGTTCATACAAGATACCTACAAACACTGACAGCGACAGGCCGATTATCATCTGTAGATCCTAATCTACAAAATATTCCGGTCCGCGTTCCTGAAGGTAAGAAAATTAGACAAGCATTTATACCTGAACATAAGGGATGGAAAATATTCTCATCTGACTATTCACAAATTGAGTTGCGTGTTTTGGCCCATATTGCGCATGATGCTAATATGCAAGAAGCTTTTAAAGAAGGAATCGATATCCATGCTAATACAGCAATGAAAATTTTTAGTTTAGAATCGCCAGATGACGTGACGTCAAATATGCGTCGAACAGCTAAGGCAGTCAATTTTGGGATTGTTTATGGTATTAGTGATTATGGATTGTCACAAAATATTGGGATTACTAGAAAACAAGCACAAACATTTATTGATACTTATTTAAATGAATTTACAGGCGTTAAGAACTACATGGAAAGCGTTGTGCGTGAAGCTAAAGATAAGGGCTATGTTGAAACATTATTCCATCGTCGTCGTTATTTACCAGATATTAACAGTCGAAACTTTAATTTACGTTCTTTTGCTGAAAGAACTGCAATGAATACCCCAATTCAAGGTAGTGCTGCGGATATTATTAAAGTAGCGATGATTAATATGAACAAAATGTTAGAAGAAGAACATTTACAAGCCAAAATGTTATTACAAGTACATGATGAATTAATTTTTGAAGCACCTGAAGAAGAAATTGCTATCTTGCAAAAGAAAGTTCCTGAAGTTATGGACGCTGCTGTTTCTTTAGAGGTTCCTTTAAAAGTTGAGAGTGCGTTTGGTGATAGTTGGTTTGATACTAAATAAAAAGTGGTTGGGGGTAATTATATGCCAGAATTACCAGAAGTTGAAACGGTTCGAAGAGGTCTTAGTCAATTAGTTATAGGTAAGACAATTAAATCAATTGATGTTTTATGGCCTAAAATTGTATCTGGGGATGTACTAGATTTTAAGCGTGAATTAGAAGGTAGAAAGATTGAATCAATCGATAGACTGGGTAAATACTTACTTTTTCGTTTTGATAGTAAAATGACAATGGTTTCTCATTTAAGAATGGAAGGCAAATATTTTGTCCGTGGATCAGATGAACCAATTGAAAAACATTCCCACGTCATATTTCATTTAACTGATGGGCAAGATTTAAGATACAATGATGTTCGTAAGTTTGGACGCATGCAACTAATCCCCACAGGTCGAGAACGTGAACTTTCGGGACTTAAGAAGCTAGGACCAGAACCGACAGAAGATGATTTTAAGCTCAGTTATTTCAAAAAATATTTATCTCGTAAGCATATGGCAATCAAGCCTGTGTTATTAAATCAAGAAGCGGTTGCTGGTCTTGGAAATATTTATGTTGATGAAGTTTTATGGATGAGTAAAATTAATCCGGAACAGCCAGCAAATTTAATTTCTGATAGGAAATTAGCTATATTACGTAAAAATATTATTCTTGAGCTAGCCACTGCGGTACAAGCTGGTGGAACAACAATTAGATCCTATACGGGTGCGTTTGGTGAGACGGGTTTGTTCCAATTTGATTTGAATGTCTATGGTCAAACAGGAAAACCATGTCCTAGATGCGGAGCGCCTATTGTTAAAATAAAAGTGGCACAACGAGGGACACACTACTGTCCACATTGCCAACCGTTAAAGGAAGTTTAAAAATGACTTATATTCTTGGACTAACTGGTGGCATAGCAACAGGTAAATCAACAGTTAGTCGTATTTTTAGAGAAGAAAATATCACAGTTATTGATGCAGACGTTATTGCGAGACAAGCTGTTGAACCAGAATCTGTAACATTAAAAATAATCATTCAAACATTTGGTGAAAAATATTTATCATTAACCGGGAATTTGAATCGAAAAGAGTTAGGTCAGCTAGTTTTTAATGATGCAACAGAGTTAAAAAAATTGAACGGCATTATGGTTCCTGCTATTAGAAAAGAAATCTTGTCACAAATAGAAGTCCAAAAAAAATTAGGTAGCCAGTTAATTATTTTGGATATGCCTTTATTATTTGAGCAAAACTACCAATTACTTTGTGATGCAGTAATGGTTATCTATGTACCTGAAACAGCACAATTAGAACGTTTAATGAAGCGGGATGAATTGTCTTTAGATGAGGCGATGTTAAGGGTTAAAGCACAATGGCCCATTCAAAAGAAAAAAGATTTAGCAGATTTTGTAATAGATAATTCAACAACGGTTGCCGTTACAAGGGTTCAAGTGCTAAACTGGCTTAGTAATCAAATTAATGGTTAAATAATGTAAATAAAAAATAATGAGGTGTCACAATGAAATGTCCACATTGCCAACATAATGGCTCTCGAGTCGTTGACAGTCGACCAACAGATGAAGGTCGCGTTATCAGACGACGTCGTGAATGTGAAAATTGTGAATTTAGATTCACAACATTTGAACGAGTTGAAGCTACACCACTACTTGTTATTAAAAAAAATGGAACACGTGAAGAATTTAATCGTGAAAAGATTCTTAAAGGTATTATCAGTTCTGCTGAGAAAAGACCAGTTTCAATGAAAGCTATCACTCATCTTGTGGATCAAGTGGAAAATAATGTTAGAGCATTAGGTGAAAATGAAATTTCTAGCCAACTAATTGGTGAATATGTTATGGGATTATTGGCTGATGTAGATGAAATTGCGTACATTAGATTTGCTAGTGTTTATCGCCAATTTAAAGATATGAGTGTTTTCTTAAAAGAATTAAATGAAATGATGGCTCGTGATAAAACACCTACAGATAAACCGGATTTGAAGGAATGATAATCAATGATTGATATATGCGGAAATATGAGTCCGAAAGACGGTTATGTCGTTTTAATGGATGAAAAAGTTACAAATGATGATATTGAACGACTAGACTACTTGTATCAACCTGTTATGGGTGTGATTGCGAGTGGTCTATTTGCTCTATTGAAAGGTGAGGCAGGTCAAAATCCACAATTATCTAATCGAAAGATGCATAGTGAATTACTTGCATTACTAAATATTGACATAGCAATGTTTTATGAAGCAAGAAGTGCCCTTGAAGCTTTAGGGCTTTTGAAGAGCTTTGAAAAAGAGGATGCAATAGGAAAAGTTGTTGTCTATCAATTGCGTCGACCTTTGCAAGCAACTGATTTTTTTACAGATGATTTACTAAGCACTTTACTCTGGGAATCGATTGGTGATGGTAGGTACAAAGAAATTACCACTCGATTTGCGTTACCAATTTTAAAATTAGATGGCTTCAAAGAAACATCTAAAAGTTTCTTAGATGTTTTCCAAGTTAATCAAGATCATTTGTCTAATAAACCTGATATTATTTCTGAAAGTAAAAAAGTTTTTTCAACGGACAAGAAGATACCGAAAAAGTTAGTTGAGTCAGGTAGTATTGAGTCATTTGATTTTAAATTTTTTATTGAACTACTGGAAAAGAGTTTCGTTTCTTTGGATAATATCAATGAACAGCGGGATTTAATTATTTCAGAGCATCTCTTGTATGGTATTGATGAAATCGAAATGGCCCAATTTATTGGAGATTCAGCTGACTTATCAACAAATGAAGTTGATTATAATTCATTCAAGCAACATATTGCTCACAAATATAATCAACAAATTAAACTGAAAAAACAAGAAGATTTAACAAGTAGTGATAATAAAAAGGTTAATATGAAATCTGTTGAAACGCTAAAAAAAGTTGGTTTTTCTGAAGAGGATTCGCAGTTAATTCTTGCGAGTGAAGCCTATAAACCTTTTGATTTTTTGAAATCGTTAAAAGAAAGCAAGGGTGGATATGTCACTGACAGTGAAGCATATCTGTTACAGCAACTTATTCAACGACAGATATTTTCTAATTCAGTCATTAATATTCTGATTCATTACATTTTGATTGACCGTGATTTATCAACACTTAATAAATCGTTTGTCGATACTATGGCTAATGATTGGTCACAGCAAAAAGTGAAGACACCTGAAGAAGCCATTAATCAGGTTCGACAATTTAACAATAAAAAGACTGAAACTAAGGCGTCAAACCAACGACAAAGAAAAATAATTAAAAAAGAGACATTGCCTGATTGGGCTAAAGATGACTATCAAGCACCAAAAGTGGATGTAAAAGTTGATAAGGATGAACTAAAAAGACAACTTGCTGAATTTAATAAAACAGCACCCAAAGGAGGAAAATGATGGAAGATTTAGGGACAGAAATCAAAAAATTTCTTGAAAAGGACAACCTGAGTGAAAGATATCCTAATGTTAATTATCGTGATTTAATGAGAAAAGTTTATGAAGATTCAGATGTCATCGCTTTTTTAGATAGAAATAAAGCTGAATTAACAGAGGATAGTATTCGACGCGCTGATGCAAAATTGTATGAATTCTTATCTGAAAAAAATAAAATTATTCTTGGTAAAGGAATGATAGCACCAGGTTATAAGCCACAATTGGTTTTGAATAATCATATGATTGATGTTTCCTATGTACCAACAGATTCTTTTATCGAGGCTCAAAAAAGTAGAGCATTAGCTAAGCGAGTTAAATCAATGAGTATGTCTAAAGATATCAAAAACGCGACTATGAATGGCTTTGATATGGATGAACGTGGGGATGCACTTAGCCAGAGTTTAAAATTTATAACAACATTTGTTGATAGTCCTAAATCTTATCACCAAGCAATGTATTTTTATGGTAGCTTTGGCGTTGGTAAAACATATCTTTTAGGTGCTATGGCCAATGAATTAGCAAGTCGAGGATACCAAACGACTTTAATGCATTTCCCTAGTTTTGCAGTTGAAATTAAAAATGCTATTAGTGATAATCGTGTTTATGACATGCTAAATGCTGTTAAAAAATCTGAAATTTTAATGATTGATGATATTGGTGCCGATGCAATGTCTAGTTGGGTTCGTGATGATATTTTAGGTGTTATTTTACAATATCGCATGCAAGAAGAATTACCAACTTTCTTTAGTTCTAATTTTTCGATGAAACAACTAGAAGATGAGCATTTACGTATTAGTCAAAAGGGTGAAGACGAGCCTCTTAAGGCAAAAAGAATTATGGAACGAATTCACTTTTTAGCAAAAGAAGTTAAGATTGTTGGAAAAAATCGTCGACCTAAATAAGAATAATAGTTGCTAAATTTCACTAAAAATGGTTAAATAGTTATTAAATTGATACGGAAGATTACATTCTTTTTTTATGTCCGCAGGGAGGGAAAGCATAGCTGAAAGCTTTTCTGGCAGAGAATAAGTGATGACCACTTCCATAATGTTGCCTGATTTTTATCAGGTCGGATTGGATCCGTTAAAATCTATGGAGAAAGTTTTGTTTCGGCAAAACTTTGAATTTGGGTGGAACCACGTTAATCGACGTCCCTAATACACGATTTTATTTGTGTATTAGGGACTTTTTTTGTATCAAAAAATATTAAAACAATGGAGGAAGTTAACATGTCAAAAATAAATATTACATTTCCAGATGGCGCAGTTAAAGAGTTTGATTCAGGTATTACGACTGAAGACGTTGCAAAGTCAATTAGTCCTAGTTTAGCTAAAAAATCAATTGCCGGTAAATTCAATGGTGTTTTGGTTGATTATCTTCGTCCATTAGAGGCAGACGGCGCTATCGAAATTGTTACTAAAGAATCTGCAGACGGATTAATCGTTTTATGGCATACAGCTGCTCAAGTTTTAGCTAATGCGTTACAACAATTATACCCAGGTATGAAATTTGGTATGAGTTCTGATATTGAAAATGGTTTCTATTTTGATACAGATAATGGTGAAACACAAGTTAGCGTTGATGATTTGAAGAAAATTCAAGATAAGATGAAATCAATTGTTAAAGAAAATTTGAAAATTGAACGTCAATTAGTTTCAAAAGCTGAAGCTCTTGAATTATTTGCTGGTGACCCATATCGTGCTGAATTAGTAGTTGAAGCTACTGATGAAAATGGACAAGTTGAAATTTACAAACAAGGTGAATTCGTTAACTTAAGCGATGGCGCACAATTACGCTCAACTGCTGATGTTAAAATTTTCCAATTATTATCAGTTGCTGGTGCATATTGGCAAGGTAAATCAAGTAATCCGATGTTACAACGTGTTTATGGTACAGCGTTCTTTAAACAAAAAGATTTAGATGCTGAATTAGTTCGTCGTCAAGAAGCACGTGAACGCGATCATCGAGTAATTGGTAATGACTTAGATTTATTCTTTGTAGATCCAAAAGTTGGTGCAGGATTACCATACTGGTTACCTAATGGTGCTACAATTCGTCGTACGATTGAACGCTACATTGTTGATAAGGAAGTTTCAAATGGTTATGATCATGTTTACACACCAATCTTAGCCAACTTGGATTTATATAAAACTTCTGGTCATTGGGACCATTATCGCGAAGACATGTTCCCACCAATGGACATGGGTGATGGCGAAGAGTTAGAGTTACGTCCAATGAACTGTCCTTCACATATTCAAGTTTACAAGCATCATATTCGTTCATATCGTGATCTTCCTATCAGAATTGCTGAATTAGGAATGATGCATCGTTATGAAAAATCAGGTGCACTTTCTGGTTTACAACGTGTACGTGAAATGACATTAAATGATGGTCATACTTTCGTTGCTCCTGATCAAATTCAAGAAGAATTTAAAAGCGTCCTTCGTTTAATGATGGAAGTTTATGATGACTTTGGGATTGCTGACTATTCATTCCGTTTGAGCTATCGTGATCCAGCTAACACAGAGAAATACTTTGATGATAATGAAATGTGGACAAAATCACAAAGTATGTTAAAAGGTGCTATGGATGATTTAGGCTTAGATTACTACGAAGCTGAAGGAGAAGCAGCATTTTACGGTCCTAAATTAGATGTTCAAACAAAAACAGCGTTAGGAAATGATGAAACGTTATCAACAATTCAATTAGATTTCATGATGCCTGAAAAATTTGAATTATCATACATCGGTGATGATGGTGAAGAACACCGTCCTGTTATGATTCATCGTGGACTTGTTTCAACGATGGAACGTTTTACAGCTTACTTAACAGAAATGTACAAAGGAGCATTCCCAACTTGGTTGGCTCCTAAACAGGTAACAATTATTCCTGTTAAAAACGATCTTCATGCCGATTATGCGCATGATTTACGTGCTAACTTAGTTGCTCGTGGTGTACGAGTAACGGTTGATGAACGTAACGAAAAGATGGGTTATAAGATGCGTCAAGCGCAAGTTACTAAAGTACCTTATATTTTAGTTGTCGGTGATAATGAAGTAGCTGAAAATACAGTTTCTGTTCGTCGACATGGTGAAGATGATTCAAATATCTTTACAAAAGAAGATTTTATTAACAACATTACAAAAGAAATTGCCAACTATAGTCGTAAAGCATAAAAAAGACTCATTTTAATTTGCTTGACAATGAGTCTTCAAGTTGGTATGATATAAAAGTTAAGAAAAAGCAGAGGCTCCCGCTTCTCGCCTGAAGAGACAAAGAGTCTCTGGGCAGAATATTATTGAAATTAAATTCCAATTAAAATGGATTTCAAGCGGGCTGCGATAATTTATTATTGTTGCCCGTTTTTCTGTGTTTTTTCTCAAAAAAATTTGGAGGTGCATTGCCATAGCAGTTGATAAAGTAGACAAAATGGTCAATGAAGGTATCCGCGCATCGGAACTTCGTTTGATCGGTGATGATGGCGAACAACTTGGTGTTAAAACGAAACAAGAAGCACTAGATATGGCAGAAATTGCTAATTTAGATGTTGTTGTTGTTGCCGCTAACTCAAAACCACCTGTTGCTAAGATTATGGATTACGGGAAGTACCGTTTCGAATTACAAAAGAAACAAAGAGAAGCCCGTAAAAACCAAAAGATTGTTAATGTTAAAGAAGTTAGACTTAGTCCAACGATTGATATTAACGATTTCAATACAAAATTGAAAAATGCCTCAAAATTCCTTGCAAAAGGTGATAAGGTTAAAGTATCAATTAGATTTAAAGGCCGTGCAATTACGCATAAAGAAATCGGACGTGATGTCTTGAATCGCTTCGCTGACGCAGCTAAAGAAGTTGCATCAGTTGAATCAAGAGCGAAGATGGATGGACGTAGTATGTTCATGATGCTTGCACCTAAGGCTGAAAAGTAAAGCTATATTAGGAGGATATTAGATTATGCCAAAACAAAAGACTCATCGTGCATCAGCAAAACGTTTTAAACGTACAGGAAATGGTGGCTTAAAACGCTCTAAAGCATATACAAGTCATCGTATGCATGGTAAAACTAAGAAACAACGTCGTCAATTAAGCAAATCAACTACAGTGTCAGCATCAGATAACAAGCGTATCAAACAAATGCTTTCACAAATGAAATAATAAATATAAATTAGACAATTGATGCCATTTTTAAATGGCTCAATAAGGAGGAATTTTCATGCCACGAGTTAAAGGTGGAACCGTTACACGTCAACGTCGCAAAAGAATGCTTAAATTAGCAAAAGGTTACCGTGGATCAAAACATATCCAATTTAAGGTAGCTAAACAACAAGTAATGAAATCGTACCAATATTCATTCCGTGATCGCCATCAAACAAAACGTAACTTCCGTCGTCTATGGATTGCACGTATTAACGCTGCAGCACGTATGAATGGTTTAAGTTACAGCAAGATGATGCATGGCTTGAAATTAGCTGAAATTGAAGTTAACCGTAAAATGTTAGCTGAATTAGCTGTTAAAGATTCAGCAGCATTTGCTGCTGTTGCAGAAGAAGCTAAAAAAGCATTAAGTAAATAATAACTTTTAAGAGGATACTTGACCAATTGTCAAGTATCCTCTTTTTTTAATAAAATTTCTGTAAATAAGTTAAGTATGTTATTTTTAGTGAAATCAAAAAAATTTTATGTGATATCAATGATTATGGTCTATGTAACTAATAAGACAAAATATAATCTTAAAAAGAGCAATATAAAATTGAAATAACTCGTTTCTATTATTTTAAAATGAGAAAATAAAATTAATTTCATTTGTTTTCATGGAAAACATGCAATTTTGTTGAAAGTACATTATACTTAGATTATTATTCTAAAATTGAGGTAGCTAACATGCTTGAGAGATATAAACCAACTTGGATGGTTGAATCAATTTATGATTTAACACCAGAGGATTTACAAAATCATGGAATTAAAGTTGTTATGACTGATTTAGACAATACATTAATTGCATGGGATAACCCAAACGGAACCCCAGAATTGAAGAATTGGTTAGAGCTTATAGCTGCGGCTTCAATTCCAGTGATTGTTGTATCTAACAATAGTCACGAACGTATTGAAAAGGCACTGGAACATATTGGATTACCATTTGTTTCCAGAGCTCTAAAACCATTTACAAAAGGAATTAACCAAGTTAAAAATGAATTTAAGATGAATAATCAAGATTTAGTTTTAATAGGTGATCAATTGATGACTGATATTGCTGCTGCGAATAATGCGGGCATTAAAAGTATATTGGTTAAACCACTTGTTGAATCAGACGCTTGGAATACAAAACCTAATCGTTTCATTGAAAAAAGAATTAAAAATCACTTAATTAAAAAACACGATTTTAAAACTAAATGGGGGAATTCATTGGATGACTGACATAATTGAAGTACCAGAAATTGACGAAGATCTTTTTTGTATTGGCTGTGGCTCAAAAATTCAAAGTGAAGAAGTAGATGAATTAGGCTATACACCTAAATCCGCAGTAAAAAAAGGACTTGAAACAAATGAACTATATTGCCAAAGATGTTTTAGACTACGACATTACAATGAAATTGCTGACGTTAAGTTAACTGATGATGATTTCCTAAAATTATTGAATCAAATTGGTAGTGCTGATGCATTAATCGTCAACGTTATTGATATTTTTGATTTTAATGGTAGTCTAATTCCTGGATTACATCGATTTGTGGGTGATAATCCTGTTTTAATGGTTGGAAATAAAGCTGATTTATTGCCTAAGTCATTGAGACGTTCGAAGTTAAAGGATTGGATGAGACAACAAGCTAATTTACAAGGATTACGACCAATTGATGTTGCATTGACAAGTGCAACAAAAAACTTTGCGATTGATGAATTATTAGAATTAATTGAAAAGTATCGTGAAGGCCGTGATGTGTACGTTGTTGGAGTAACTAATGTTGGTAAATCAACATTGATTAATCAAATCATTAAACAAAGAACAGGTGTCCAAGACCTGATTACAACTTCAAGATTCCCAGGAACTACGCTTGATAAGATTGAAATTCCATTGGACGATGATCGAGCTTTAATTGATACACCAGGTATTATTCATCAAGACCAGATGGCTCATTATCTATCAGGTAAGGCGCTAAGATTAGTTTCTCCTCAAAAAGAAATTAAACAACGCGTCTATCAGTTAAATGAAAACCAAACATTATTCTTTGGGGCTGTTGCAAGATTTGATTACATTTCAGGGGGAACTCCTGGTGTTGTCGTTTATCTTGATAATGATTTAATGATTCATAGAACAAAAACTGAGACTGCAAGTGAATTTTATGAGAAACATGCTGGTGGTTTATTAAATCCACCAACAGATGATGAAATGAACGACTTCCCAGAATTAGTTCGTTTTGAATTTAAAGCAACACAAAAAAGTGATTTAGTTTTTGCCGGACTTGGATGGGTAACCATTAATGAGGGTGCTAAAGTCGCTGGCTGGGCACCAAAAGGTGTTTCGGTTCTTTTACGTAAAGCAATGATATAAGAGGAGTTAACTAACATATGACATTAAGAGGCAAACAAAAAAGATATCTACGCAGTCAGGCACATCATTTACGTCCACTTTTCCAAGTTGGAAAAGAAGGCGTGTCTACTAACTGGTTAAACCAAATTCGCGAAGCAATTGAAAAACGCGAATTAATCAAAATTAACATGCTACAAAATGCAACAATTGATACAAATGAAGTTCGTATTTTTATTGAATCTAATAGTTCAATTCAAGTTGTTCAAGTGATTGGTCATACATTAGTGCTTTATCAAGCAGCAACAGATGTCGAAAATCGAGATATCTCTGACAAAGTTAATTTACTCGCTTAATTTAAAATTTTGAGGAGGTTTTTAGCTTGACTATTCAAGTCCAAAAATTAAAAGAAATTAATTTAGTTACGAAATTTAAGACTAAACCCATTCTTGATAATACGAAAAAGCGTGTTGGAATTCTCGGGGGTACGTTTAATCCGCCTCACTTAGGTCATTTAATAATTGCTGATCAAGTTTGTCAGCAATTAGGATTAAGTGAAGTTCGATTTATGCCGGATGCAACACCACCACATGTGGATAAAAAGGAAGCAATTGATGCAAAGTATCGCCTTGATATGGTTAATCAAAGTATCGCGGATAACGATAAGTTTAAGCTGGAAGATACTGAAATTAATCGCGGTGGTATTAGCTACACCTATGACACTGTGGTTGCTTTAAAAGCAGCTCATCCGGAAAATGATTACTATTTTATTATTGGCGGCGATATGGTAGATTATTTACCGAAATGGTCTCGTATTGATGAATTAGTAAAATTAGTACATTTTGTTGGAGTTAAACGAACGGGATTTGAACAAACAAGTCAGTATCCTATACTTTGGGTTGATGTACCAACAATTGATATTAGTTCAACACAAATTCGAGATAAGATAAAAAAAGGCTGTTCAATTAATTATTTAGTACCTAAGGCAGTCTCAAATTATATTGAGAAAGAAGGGTTGTATCGTGAATAATTTAGTTTATTCTAATAATCTTTTTAGTGGAACTAGAGAAGAATTAGTACAGATTTTGAAGGAAACTTTGAGTGAAAAAAGATTTCAGCATGTGTTAAATGTTGAAAAATCTGCAATTGAACTTGCTCAAAATAATAATGGTGATATTGAAAGAGCAAGTATTGCTGGACTTATTCATGATTATGCCAAGGAGCGGACAGATGACACCTTTATCAGAACAATTAAGCAAAAACATATGGATCCTGATTTATTAAATTGGGGGAATGCTATCTGGCATGGAATTGTTGGCGCAGAGTTGATACATGATGAATTAGGTATTACAGATGATAAAATTTTAACATCAATTGTGAAGCATACGACAGGCGATGTTGAGATGGATTTGTTGGATAAAATTGTCTACGTCGCTGATTTCATCGAAGAAGGTAGGACGTTCTCTGGCGTTCTTGAAGCACGAAAAAAAGCATTTGAAAGTTTGGATGCAGCTGTTGGATTTGAAACAAAACATACACTAAGTTATTTAATTAATACCAATAAAAGAGTGTATCCTAAAACAATTTTGACCTTTAATAAATGGGTCGCAGAATAGAGGAGTAATAATGAATAGTATAGAAAAATTAGAAATCGCAGTTAAGGCTGCTGACAGTAAACGTGGCGAAAAGACGGTGGCTATTGATGTCCATGAAATTAGTCTATTAGCTGATTATTTCATGGTGACACAAGCTGACTCAGCTCACCAAGTTAAGGCTATCGTCAAAGAAATTCAAGATCAAGAAGAACTAGCAGGTGTTGAAGTCCGTCGTATTGAAGGACGTAATTCAACTAGTTGGGTTTTATTAGATTTTGGAGATTTAATTGTGCATGTATTTAAAACTGAATCACGTGAATTTTATGATCTTGAAAAATTCTGGTCTGAAGGCGCATCTGTAGATTTATCAGCATGGATTGAAGAATAATGATTTATACCACCTTTTCAAAATTGTATGATCAATTAATGGATCCTGATTTATATGATTCTTGGCAAACATTTGTCGAAACACAAGTTCCTGATAAGAAAACTGAAATTCTTGAATTAGCTTGTGGTGCAGGTCAATTAGCAATTGCTTTAACGCAATCTGGTTATTCAGTCGTTGGTTTAGATTTATCTGAAGAAATGTTATCAATTGCTGACCAACACGCACAGGATGCGAATGTATCCTTGCCTTTAGTACAAGGTGATATGATGAATTTGGAAGAGGCAGAGTTACCACAATTTGATGCGGTAACTTGTTTTGCTGACTCATTTTGTTATTTACCTGACGCTGATGCTGTAGGAAACGTTTTTAAATCAATTCATGGATTACTACAAGAAAATGGTCGATTCATTTTTGATGTTATCTCAACCTATCAAACGGATGAGATTTATCCAGGTTATATGTACAACTATCAGGATGATGATCAAGCTTTTTTGTGGTCAACATTTAAAGATGAAGAGCCACACAGTGTCGTTCATGAATTAACTTTTTTTGTCAAAAATGATACTAACTGTCAATTTGAACGTCTAACTGAGGACCATCATGAACGAACATATTCAGTTAATACGTATACTGAATTGTTAAAAAATGCTGGATTTAAGAATATTAAAATTTCGGCTGATTTTGGCACAAGTCAAGTTGATGATAAAACAACAAGACTATTTTTTGTCTGCGATAAATAGGAGTGAGTTACTTGGACACGACTGGGGTTATTGTTGAATATAATCCGTTTCATAACGGACATTTGTATCAGATTAATCAAATAAAAGAAAAGTATCCTGATACGACGATTATTGCCCTTATGAGCGGACAATTCTTACAGAGAGGTATTCCAGCTGCACTTGATAAAGAGAGCCGTACGGAGCAAGCATTGCAATCTGGTGTTGATTTAATAGTTGAGTTACCCGTTGCATTTTCTGTTCAACCGGCTGATTTGTTTGCTCAAGGTGCCATTAAATTATTGGCCGGATTAAAGATAACCAGACTTGTTTTTGGTGCTGAACATCCTGATTTGGATTTTATGACTATCGCAACTGAAATTCAAACGTTAGATAGTGAGTTTAATCAGTTTAATGAAACGTATGCCACACAATATCAACGAGCTGTTTTTGAAAAAACAGGTGTTCAAATTAATCGGCCTAATGATTTGTTAGGTTTAGCTTATGCTGAAGCCTGCATAGCCGAAAAAGCCGAAATCCAGTTATGTCCGATTCAACGTATAGAGGCTGATTACCATGAAACAAAATTTGTTGATACTCAAAAAATTACAAGTGCAACAGCAATTAGATTAGCAGTTCAACATCAAGAATCGATTGTAGAAGTTGTTCCTAATCAAACTCGACTTGATTCAGAAAATGAAAGATGGGCCGATTGGACAGATTTTTGGCCATATCTTCGATATCAGTTGAGTCTATCAACACCAGGTCAATTATCGTCGATTTATGGCATGTCTGAGGGTATTGAGTATCGTTTGTTGCAGCAGTACGAAAAGTTGCCTGACGAGGCTAATTTTGATGATTGGGTCCAAGCCGTTAAGTCGAAACGAGTAACTTATACAAAAATCTCAAGACTAGCAACTTATATTTTGTTACAAATAAAGCAAAATGAAATTGACAAACAATATAAGCAGCCTTATTATCATGTCTTAGGGTTCTCAAAAAAAGGTCAAACGCTGCTTAATCATTTAAAAAAGGAAGTGCCATATCCTATAATAACAAAAATTAGTAAAAAGGATAAAGAGGGACTTTACCAATTAGATTATCGAGCAGGAATTATTTATGGGCTAGTTAGTCATAAAAAATCGGATCTTTTTAGAAGACCTAAACAAATTAATTAACATACTGTCAAGGATATACCATTGACAATGTTTTTAATCACAGGTATAATCATAAGCGTTGCATTAGGAGGCATATTTGCATGAAATGGTCCTTAGTTGAGTTAAAAAAACAAAGTGATGAACCACTTCAAGTTGACGAAATGTTAAACCTTTCCGAAGGATTAATGCTGCGCAACAAAACAATTACAGCTGTTTCAGAAGTCCATGTTACGGGCATTCTGTCAGCAGATCATCAAGATGTCATTGGTCATTTTAACGTTAGTTTAACAGTTGAAATGCCATCAACACGATCATTAAAGAGTGTCGATGTCCCATTAAATTTTTCAGTTGATGAATTTTATGTAGGCTATCGCGATAAAGCACTTGAACGGTTTGATAAAAATGATGTTGTAATTATTTTGGAAGAAGATATGCTCAATTTGAATTCTGTGATAGAGGATAATGTGTTATTACAGATTCCGATGCAGATACTGACTGATGATGAGAGAAAAGCAGAAGATTTACCAACCGGAGACGACTGGGAAGTTCTTACTGAAGATAAACTCGTACAGGTTAGAAAAGAAAAAGTTGATCCTCGATTTGCCTCATTACAAAATTTTTTTGATAATGATGGTTCTGAAGAGGAATAAACATAACAATACTTTTATTAAAAGTTTTGGATAATTTTAAAGGAGGTGTTTGATAATGGCAGTACCAGCACGTAAAACATCAAAAACACGTAAGAGAATGCGTCGTACGCATTACAAGTTAACTGTCCCAGGTATGAGCGCTTGCCCTAACTGTGGCGAATTAAGAAAATCACATTATGTATGTCCTAGCTGTGGTTTTTATGACGGAAAAGAAGTCGTAAAAGTAAACAACTAAATCTACATTAAGTAAAAAGCCTTAACAACCATGGTGTTAAGGCTTTTTCTGTACAAAAAAAATAAGATTCAATTGAATCTTATTTTTTTTCACTAATTTTCAAACTTATAATTTTGAAGTCTGTCTCTGGATCAAAAAATTGAAAAGGTAATTTGGCATGGCTTTCAATATAAGTTACATTTTTAGCCGGTGTTTTAACAGCCTTAAAAGTGGGCGATTTGATAGATTTAATTAAATCTATCAAATCTAGAAGTAATAACTCTGGTTTGTTACTAAGATTAGACCAGCCTGAAAATTCGGAACGATAATTTTTAAAGATTGTTTTTCTTATCGGACTGATGAAAGCATTACTACTGTCATTTTCGTAAGGAATTGACTGAGATGCGATAGTGTGCTGACTTGTGGTACTATAAATTTGAATTCGACTATCTTTTAAATCTAAAAAATCGGCCGTTAATAATTTGTCGTTAACTTGGACAACTAAGTCAAAAGTAGGGATATTGTTAGAAAATTCTGCTTTTGCGCGACTGTATAAAAAAGTATCGATGGCATAATATAATTCTTGTACTTCAACTAATTTCATATTTGAAAGACCTCCTGAAATCAGTATAACAAAAAAAGGTAAAATAGATAGGAATTTTTGATGTCTAGTGTATAATTGACGTTGAAAGTTAAATGGGTTTATTGACAAAGTCGGTAGCTGATACTTTCTTAGATTACATGGTTTTTGATTCACAAAAAATTAAAGAAATGTAGGAGGTATTATAATGGATAAAGCACAAATTGGTGTTATTGGAATGGCTGTTATGGGTAAAAATCTCGCATTGAATGCTGAGAGTCGTGGCCGTACGGTAGCTATTTATAATAGAACGGGAGCTAAAACTGAGCAAGTTATGAAAGACCACTCAGAAAAAAAATTAGTACCCAGCTACTCAATTAAGGATTTTGCAGATTCATTAGAAAAACCTAGAAGAATTATTATCATGGTAAAAGCTGGCAAACCAACTGATGCTGTTATTGCAGAACTATTACCATTCTTAGATAAAGGTGATGTTTTAATTGATGGTGGTAATACTTACTTTGAAGATACAGTACGCCGTAATGCAGAATTAGATAATTCTGGAATTAACTTTATTGGAATGGGCGTTTCAGGTGGCGAAATTGGTGCACTTGAAGGACCATCAATGATGCCAGGTGGCCAAAAAGAGGCATATGACCTTGTTGCACCAATTCTTGAGGAAATGTCTGCTAAAGCTAGCGATGGGACACCATGTGTGACTTATATCGGTCCTAACGGTGCTGGTCATTATGTTAAGATGGTTCATAATGGAATTGAATATGGTGATATGGAATTAATTTCTGAATCATATCATTTGTTAAGAGATTTATTAGGCCTCTCAGTTGATGAAATCGCTGATATCTTCTCTGACTGGAACAAAGGTGAATTGGATAGTTACTTGATCGAAATTACTGCTGATATCTTAACACGTAAAGATGATTTAGGCACTGGTAAACCTATTGTTGATGTTATCCTCGATCGTGCTGGAAATAAAGGTACTGGTAAGTGGTCATCACAGAGTGCACTTGAATTAGGTGTTCCTCAGTCAGTTATTTCTGAATCTGTTTATGCACGTTACATTTCAGCAATGAAAGAAGAACGTGTTGAAGCAAGTAAAGTTTTACCTAAACCAGAAGTTAAATTAGGTGAATTAGATAAAAAAGAATTAATTGAAAAAATTCGTGAAGCATTATACTTTAGTAAAATCATGAGTTATGCACAAGGATTTGAACAATTACGTGTTGCCTCAGAACATTATGAATGGGATTTAAACTTTGGTGATATGGCTAAGATTTGGCGTGCTGGATGTATCATTCGTGCCCGTTTCTTACAAAATATTACTGACGCATTTGACGAAAAAGCTGATTTAAATAACATCTTATTAGATGGTTACTTCAAAGATATTGTTAAAAAATATCAAGAATCAGTTCGAGATATCGTTGGTATTGCTGTTAAAGCTGGTATTCCAGTTCCTGGATTCAGTGCAGCAATTACGTATTACGATCAATACCGTTCAGAAGTTTTACCTGCTAATTTAATTCAAGCACAACGTGATTACTTTGGTGCTCATACGTATGAACGTACTGATAAACCAGGTTCATTCCACTATACTTGGTATACTGAACAATAAAAAAAGTTAATAAATATACTAAAAAAGGCTATCTAACAACGATTTAAAAGTTGTTAGATAGGCCTTTTTTTCTTTTGGTTACGCTTTTGGTTACGTTTGAGTTAAGTATCTAAATATTGTAATAGTTTTGAAGTTACTGTTATATAGATTTGGGTAATCCTTACATTGGAATGACCAAGTAGATCTTCAATGCTGTTAAAGGAGGTACCGACTCCATGTAAAATTAACAAACACAAAATTGTTATCACTCTTTAAAAATTAACGTTGATATCCTAAATTTGGAGAAGTGACTTTTCCAGTAGATTTATTGACGTCAAATTCTACCATGTGTGTTTCAGTATCGAAGACGGATACAATATATTTATTACCTTTATCTAAAGTATCGCTTGATTTAACTTTTGGTTCCCAGTCGCTTGTCTCATTATTGAATGATTTAAAATAGCTTAAAGCAAGTGATTCAGCTTTTGATTGCGTCATCTTAGTTGATGTAGATGAACTTGTAGATTTTTCAGTGGTAGTAACGTTATTTTTCTCAGCCTCAATACTAGAAGAGCTTGCGGCAATAGAACTTTCAGCTGCGGTAATTGAAGAACTTGCAGCTGAGATGCTAGATGCTTGAGCAGATGATTCTGATGATGCTTTACTTTCGGAAGTTGCTTTTTTTATGGACTCTTTCTTACTTGATTCCTTTTTAGCTTTTATAATACTAGATGATGCAGCCTCAGAAGATGAAGAATCCTTACTTGTATTCTTGCTATTCCCACATGCAGTTAGTGAAAGTAGTGTGATGGCAGTAATCCCGACTATTGTTATTTTTTTATTCATAACACAAATTCCTCCAAATATTTTTATAGTAAAAAGCGAGCAGTGGGAATTGAACCCACTCGAAGTATCTATACGCCCGTTATCTATTTGTTTAATTTAGTGTACTAGTACCATCCCTATAATTAAGAGTAACACCGGCCTCTACATTAAAAATGTAAGTATTGAATTTAATTGAGGAGCTACCAATAGATTGAGCTTCCATTTGTACGCCACGAGCAAGAAGTTCATCTCCTCTGAATATTGGAGTAACGCGGTATCTAATATAGTTATTAGGATGTTCTTTAAGGTAAGTAGCTATATCCATTTCATGGGCAAGCATTTCAGGTGCATTCAGTTCACGAGTACCCGTAATTAAATTCTTTGGATTATTGTTCTGACCTGATAATTGATAACCAATTAAATGGCTACGATTATATAACCATCCGTTACTAATACGTTTATTTTTCCAGCCAGTAGGGTTCCAAGTTAACCCTTCGCGTTTCGCGGTAGGCATTAAAGATTTACTTAACATTGCATTGGCGGTTCCAGCACGATTCAGAGAATCTAGGTTGCTGTACGCTTCCCAAGTACCTTTACTAGTAGATAGGGTGCTTTCGCTGAAAGTAGGAATATTATTATTAACTTCTATTTCAGATTTATCACTATAGTTTAGAGATGATAAATCAAGTGTCTTAGATTTTTTAGTTGTTTCTTTTTTTGAAGAATCTTTACTATCATATTTAGCTAACTTATTTTTTAATTCTTTGATTTCTTTGTTAAGTTTGTCTAATTTCACTTGTTCTTTATCAACTTTATTATTAATTTCTTCTGCTTGCTTTTTGGCAGTATAGTCGTAAGTAACATGTGAATCAGATTTTGCTAAAACGGTAGTCGTGTTACTGATACCAATAAAAGTGAATGATAAAATTAGAACACGTATTAATAAATGATTAGTTGATTTCATTATTTTTTCGCCTTTCTATATCCAGCATCTTGAGCGGCTTGTTCTGTTTGGAAAGTAATCGCATTTGATTTACTCATTTTATAACCAGTTTGACCGGGAGTATGGTAAATTTTAGAATTAGTATTACCGATGATGGATCCTCCGCCAGTAGTAACAGAATCTGCGTTAGATGAATCCGTAGATGTAGAATTATTTTCTTTTTGAACGCTGTTAAAATGTTCTTGTTCTTTTTTTGCAGCTAGTCTTTGAGAACTTTCAGATTTAGATTTAGCTTTAGATTCACTTTCTTTTTCAGAAGTGGCTTTAGATTCTTTCTCATTTAATTTTTTACTCAATGATTCAGCTTCAGATTCTTTTGAAGAAACTTCTTTTTTTATAGATTCATATTTTGACTCTGCCTTTTTCTTATCGGCAGAGCCAACTTTTGTTACGGTAGTAAGGGGCGATTGTTTTTTAGTTGGTTCGGCCTGACTAGTCATCCCAATGCCTACAAGTGAAATGATCAGTACAGCAGTAGGGTACCAAACCCGTTTCTTGATTTTAGTGTATATATTTGGATTTTTAGTTTTTGTCATAAATCTTTTAACTGTGTAGTAAATAATAAAATATATTGAAATAAAAAAAATAAGTGCAAATAAAACGTTCATAATACGTGTTCCTCCAAAGATTTTTGTAATGTAAAATAAGCAATAAAAATTGTCTCAGTAATAAAAGTTATGTTGGTAATCTTTTTAAGACAGAAAGCTTGATTGGGCGGAACTAGATTCTTTGACACTAGCATTTCTACTTGAAGAAGGTGCAGTGATACCAATTAGAACGAGTAAAATAAATGAGATTAGGAAACTAAATAATATTAATTTTCTTGCATGATTAGTATCCTTTTTGTTAATTTTTGCGATAATAAATTTAATAACATATACCAAAAATGTGATAAAAGTAGTAATAAATAAGAGAGCGAAAAAGATACTCATGTGGAAAATCCTCCAGAAATAATATTTTTAGTGAAATATTGCGTAATTAGATTATGATGGACATACTCTATATCAATACAATTTTACTATTAAACTTTATAATAGTATATGAAAATAATTATTAGATGAACGTTATGAATATGTCACATTGGGATTAACGTTAAGACGTTAGTTTATGGATATGAAAGAAAAATTAGGCTGAAAAAATCTATTGAATCCCGAAAATATAAAGAATTATTTGTATAAAAATAGAGTGGATTTTCCCACTCTATAAAAAGGCTAATTTTTGGAGTCACTACTGTTTAGAACTAAAATAAAATCGGTTTGGATAGCATCGCCTAAAACAAAATCATGTTGGCTATGTTTTGTTAAGCCTTGTTTTTCATAAAAGGAGAGGGCAGGTTTATTATGTTCCCAAACTCCCAACCAAAGTTGATCTTTTTTAAATTCTTTGGCAACCTCTTTAGATTTTTCAAATAGAAGTTGACCTAATCCCATTTTTTTGTGATTTTTGCGAATGTAAATTCGTTGGATTTCTAAGCCGTTCGGAAAGTCATCTTCAGTTTGTGCGTCGTTAATATTTAATTTTAAATATCCAGTTAACTCATCATTAACATGTACGAAGTAAAAGAATGCATTTGGATCATTTAATTCACTCGTTAATTGTGGTAAAGAATAAGCGGTATCCAAAAAATCTTGTAAATCTTTTGGATCGTTATCTGCAGCGAAAGTATCAGTAAAAGTTTCAATGCTAATCTTTTGTAATATTTCTAAGTCATTAATTGTGCAAAGTGTGATAATAGGTGTCATCGCTTTTTCTCCTTATATGTAATCTAAAATACTTATAGTAATAGTAGCCTAAAGCTGAAAAATAAACAAATATTAAAATAATATAGCATAATCCTTGACTCTGAGTGCACTCCAAGTGTTTAACTTAGTATATTAAATAAAAAGGGAGCGATTTAAATGAATACAGTTACATTAAATAATGGAGTGAAAATGCCACAACTAGGTTTTGGCGTGTATCAAATTCCTTTAGAAGAAACTGCAGAGGCAGTTTATCAAGCGATTAAAGTAGGATATCGATTACTAGATACAGCGATTGCCTATGGAAACGAAGTTGAAACTGGGGAAGCTATCCAAAGAGCGATCACTGAAGGATTAGTGACACGAGAAGAGTTGTTTGTCACAACCAAATTATTTATCCAACATGTTGGTGAAGAAAAGGCGATGAAGGCAATTGATGAATCACTAGAAAGAATGCAGTTAGATTATCTAGACTTATTCTTGATTCACCAACCATACGGTGATGTATATGGTGCTTGGCGCGCTTTAGCTACCGCACAATCTGCTGGGAAAATACGTGCTATTGGGGTGTCTAACTTTGATATCGGAAAATTAATAGAATTCTCTCATATGAATGGTGTGGCTAAAGTTCAAGTTAACCAAATAGAAGTGAACCCATGGAATCAACGTTTAACGGATGAAGCCTATCATGAAAAATTAAGCATTCAAATGGAAGCATGGGCACCTTTTGCTGAAGGCCGGTTAGACTTATTTAAAAATGAAACATTGTCAAAAATTGGTAAACAATACGGTAAATCAGTTGGACAAGTTATTCTAAAATGGTTAATGCAACGTGGTATTGTAGCACTTGCTAAATCTGTGAGACCGGAACGAATGGCAGAAAATATCGACATATTTGATTTTGAATTAACAGTGGAAGACATGGCAACTATTACTGCCTTAGACAAACAAGAATCTGCCTTCTTTGATCATAATGATCCAGAAAGAGTTGAACGGTTCATGGAATTATTGTCATAAATTACCTGAAGTAAAGTTATTTTGCCAATGGTAAATAAAATATAAGTATAAGTATATAACGGAAAAGAAGCATTTGGGATAATTTTATCTATTTGAAGTGGAACCCCCTAAGTTGGAGAAAAATCTAACTTAAGGGGTTTTATTGTGTTCTTAGTTGAAATAAAGGAAAAAACTTTAATAGTTAACCAATGAGGTAGTATGGAATAAGATAATCCGTAACTATTTTTTAAGACGCTAAGGTATAATTTCGATATTCTAATATCCTAACTTAACGGCACACTTAGAAAATATAATGTGGTTTGGTGGAATTATTTTGTCAGAGAATAAAACCTTTTCATATAAGGTTTTTGAAGAAGTTATTTTGAGTATGCTGAATGGAGAAATCCGTGTTAACGTTGTAAAAGAAATTGAAATGGCAAAATTTATAATTGAATTATCGGTTTTACTGATTAAAGCTGCTGGTATCGAATAACTAATTCCAATTTTTAGTTTTCATTTTAATAAAGCGTTAATGATATATTTTTTAAAGTTAACGGTTTGTTATATTAATTTTATTACTCTTTTAGTTAATAATATATTAAAAAAACGGTTAAAAAGTGCTTGAATACCTATATGAGTTGAGCAGTGCAAAGTGTATGCAAGAATATCATTTAATGGTAGAATAAGAAAAGTAAGATATCGGTTAAAAATTGTGTGTATATGGATGAGAAAATAAAATAAAACTAACAGGAGATCATGAAAATATGAGTCGTATTCTAATAATTGAAGATGAAAAAAATTTAGCGCGCTTTGTTGAATTAGAATTACAACATGAAGGATTTGAAACTGAGGTTCATTTTGATGGGCGAACGGGTCTAGAAGCTGCTTTAAATGAAGATTGGGATTCAATTCTACTTGATTTAATGTTACCTGAATTAAATGGTCTTGAGGTTTGTCGCCGTGTACGACAAGTTAAAAATACACCAATCATTATGATGACGGCTCGTGATTCAGTTATTGACCGCGTATCTGGCTTAGACCATGGAGCAGATGATTATATTGTTAAACCATTTGCAATCGAAGAATTATTGGCGCGTTTACGTGCATTGTTACGTCGTATTGATATAGAGGGTGAACAAAATGTTGCAAAACAGACAACTGTCACTTACCGTGATTTAACAATTGAAAAAGAAAATCGTGTTGTTCGTCGTGATGAAGAAGTTATTGAGCTAACCAAACGTGAATATGAACTACTTTTAGCTTTAATGGAAAGTGTTAATGTTGTTTTAGCTAGAGATGTTTTATTAGCTAAAGTTTGGGGATATGAATCAGAAGTTGAAACAAACGTTGTGGATGTTTATATTCGTTACTTACGAAATAAAATAGATCGTAGCGGTGAAGAAAGTTATATTCAAACGGTCAGAGGAACAGGGTACGTAATGAGATCATGAGAAAAAAAATAACCCAGCATCCAAAAGAAGTAAGACGTATGTCACTTAAATGGAAATGGGCATTAGGAACGGCAATAGGTGTTTTACTTATATTTGCCGTTTTTTCTGCGCTTATTTTTCAGAGTTTTAGTGGCGTTTTATTAGATAAAGAAAAAAAAGATGTACAAGATACTTTAAGAACGGTGACGCAACAGTTAAGTCGTGAGAATCAAGACTTAACAATTTCAAGTACTGCACAACATTTAAAACCGATAAATGCAGATTCTCGACCAGATAAAGACGAAAATAACTTGTACTCAAATGCAGTAATTGTTAATTTATCAAGAGAAAATATTGCAGTAGGTGTTTATAATTTGAAGCAACAAGAAGTTTTTGCTTCAAGAAATTTAAACGTACCATTTGTTAAAAAAAATAAAATGACGTTTACTAGCCAAACAATTGATGGCGCAAATGGATATGTTGCTAGAAGAGCTATTTATTCATCTAAAACTGGCAAAAAAATCGGGTATGCACAAGTAACTAATGCTTTAGAAAATTACCATAAAATTAGTAATAAATTAATTCTAATTTTTATTGTTTTAATTATTACGGCAACCTTTGGTAGTGCTATATTAGGGTATATCCTGGCATCTTGGTTACTGAGACCGATTGAAGTAGTGAACGAAACTATTGATATTATTAATGAAGGCGAAACACCAATTGGACATGTACGTGTCCCAGATATGCATAGAAATGATGAGTTATCTGATTTGGCGGACTTGTTCAATAGTATGCTAGATAGGATGGAGCGCTACGTTGATCAACAGCAACAATTTGTTGAAGATGTCTCACATGAGTTAAGAACCCCTGTAGCAATAATTCAAGGTCATATGGAATTATTGAACAGGTGGGGTAAAGATGATCCGGCAGTTCTAGCGGAGTCGATTGAAGCATCTTTGCAAGAAATTAATCGTATGAAGAGTTTAGTTCAAGAAATGCTTGATTTATCAAGAGCTGAACAAGTAGAGATGACATTTAAAAATGAGTTAGTTGATGTCCGATTAGTTGTTTTACAAATTTTCAATGATTTTAAAATGATACATCCCGATTTTACGTTTATTTTAGATGAAGATTTTAATGGAGAAAGTTTGGTAAAAATATCGCATAATCACTTAGAACAAGTTTTAATTATTCTAATGGATAATGCCGTTAAATATTCAGAAACAAGAAAAGAAATTCATATTTCAGCATCAAAAGATATGAAAATGGTTCAAATTGCTATTCAAGATTTTGGTGAAGGAATTTCTAAAGATGACTTAAAAAATGTTTTTAATCGCTTCTATCGCGTTGATAAAGCTAGAAGTCGTGATAAAGGCGGTAATGGTCTTGGATTATCAATCGCACAAAAACTCATTATGGGTTATAAAGGAACATTAGTGGTAGAAAGTGTTGAGAAGCGTGGTTCAATATTCAGAATTTCGTTGCCTCTAGCTACTACTAAACCAACCGAAAAGATAAGAAGAGACTAGTGTTGAAATGCAATACAAAAATTTAGACAGTATAATAAAAAAAGCTTACCATTCTTAGAGCAATTCTAAGAATGGTAAGCTTTTTTTAATGGTTAATCTTTATTTGCGGTTTTGTTTACCAGCATTACGATTACGATTATTTTTTGCTACATTTGAAAGATTATCTTCAACATTATCAATTGTTTGTTCCACTGTTTCTTCAACAGCATCAATTGTTGAACGTTCTCTAACAATTGGTGGGTTCTTAGCAAGTTCAGCTTGAATTTCGCGACGAATCTTAGGACGCATTAACATAATTATAAATGTTTGAACACAAGCGAAGAGGCCACCGATGAAGAAGTAGAGACCAATACCTGCTGGCGCACTCATTGTAACAAAGACCATCATAACTGGACTAGCAATTAACATTGTTTGCATTGTTTTCTTTTGTTCTGGCGGAATGCCAATTGTTGAAATGAATCCTTGACCCAAATACACAATGAAACATAGCACAGTAAAGATAATTGATGGTGTACCTAATTTAATGCTAAAGAAGACAGCATCCTTTAATTCTGAAGAATATAAGATTGCAGCGTATAGCGCAGCAAAAATTGGCATTTGAACTAATAATGGTAGGCAGCCAATTCCGCCAGTCATGCTGACGTTGTTATCTTTATAAAGTGCCATCATTTCTTGACTGATAGCTGCTTTTTCTTCTGAACTTTTAGCATTTTTTTGTCGTTCTTGAATGACTTTTAATTGTGGTTGAATCGAACCCATTTTTTCTTGTTGAACGGTCGCTTTTTTCGATTGATTAATCATCATTGGCATAAGTGCCAAGCGAATGACGATTGAGATAACGATAATTGCTAGACCGTAGTTGTTACCTAGATGAGCGGATAACCAGTCAAGCAATCCCTGAGTTGGTTTTGCTAAATAGTCGTAAACCATCCCAAAAGGATTACCATTCTTGTCTCTGCGGACGCATCCCGATAGGAACAGGACAAGCGCCATGAATATTGGGAGCATTGTTAAACGTTTAATCTTTTTCATTAATATATTTTCCCCTCTTAAAGTGACTATATCGATTACTATACTTTAAATATAGGGGGATTTCAATGGGCTATAAATAAATCGTAATTAGTAAATAACGGTAAAGGCAGTCGGCATATAATTAGTTAAGGAGGTTTCTTTATAATCAGTCACCTTACCGGCTGGTGTAGGTGAATTTTTAACTTTTTGAATAAATTTTTCTAATTGGGTATTATCTGAACTACTTGCTTTAATTGTGACGCTGTCATCAAAATTATTTTGTACTGACCCGTAGATGCCTAGATCATCGGCTAATCTCTTCGTCGTATATCTGAAGCCAACACCCTGCACGCGACCAAAAACAGTTATTTGAATAGCACTCATAATGTAATCCCTCCATATTATAAAGTAGATATAGGCATTTATTGCTTTCATTATAACTGGAAAAGATGATAATGACCAACTAATGCTATTTTAAATATGCTATAATTATTTCCAATAGTAAGAGGGGTACATTTATGGAAAAAATTAATTCAACACAGAATGCTAAGATTAAATACTGGAAAAAATTACAAACTAAAAAAGGTCGTAAAAAGGAAAATAAATACCTTTTAGAAGGCTGGCATTTAGTTAAAGAAGCACTCATGGCAAACACAAAAATTGAATATTTGCTTGTTACTAATGATTTTAGATATTTTGATGAAATAGCCGATACGACAATTGAGCAAGTAGAAATCTCATCTGAAGTTAGTTTATATCTTGCTGACACGAGTACGCCACAAGGTATTTACGCGGTAACTGAGATGGAAGAAAATCAACAATTATCAGTTGACCATTTAACTGGTGGCTGGTTAATGCTAGATGGTGTTCAAGATCCAGGAAATATTGGAACAATGGTTAGAACTGCCGATGCTGCCGGTTTAACAGGTGTCATTTTTGGTGAGGGTAGTGCAGATAGTCATCATCCTAAAGTTTTACGTTCGATGCAGGGAAGCCAATTTCATGTTCAATTAGTGGATGCCGATTTAATGGAAGTTACTACCTTATTCAAAGAAAATAATATTGCTATTTATGGTTCTGAATTAAATGAAGATGCACTTAGTTATCGTGAGATTTCTGCTACAGATAATTTTGGTTTAATTATGGGAAATGAAGGTAACGGGATGCGTAATGACCTGTTAAATGAAACGGATGCTAATTTATATATTCCAATTAAAGGTCGTGCTGAATCGTTAAATGTCGCTATTGCTGCAGGTGTACTAATGTTTCATCTTAAAGCTTAATTATGATATTTGGTGAAATTATTACGATTTACTAAAGATAACTGATTGCGCTTGCAATAGGTGCTCAATCAGTTATGATGGAGATAGGAAAAAATATTTTGGGGGCGTACTAGTATATGAAAAAAGATTCGTATCTTGATGATGAATTATATATGAGTTATGTTGGAGACCTTTTGGCAAAACCAGAAGTTCAAAGATTAAGTGAATATACACAACATCATTTTTCTACTCGATTAGAACATTCAATCTCAGTTTCCTATGACAGTTATCGTATCGCTAAAAGATTACATTTAAATGCAAAAGCAACGGCAAGGGCCGGATTATTACATGATTTATTTTACTACGATTGGCGTACAACTAAATTCGATCGCGGTACACATGCTTGGATTCATCCGCGTATCGCTATTAGAAATGCAGAGAAGTTAACGACATTATCTGATTTAGAAAAAGATATCATCATGAAACATATGTGGGGTGCTACTGTTGCACCACCTAAATATCCAGAGGGATATATTGTAACCATGGTTGATAAATATGAAGCAACAAGTGAAGTTTCATCACCGTTAAAAAATAAATCAAAACATAGCTTTCAGCAATTAATTGCAATTTTAAAATAGTTTTAAAAAGGATAGGCCTACAGGCTTATCCTTTTTGTTTTTTCGAAAACGAACCAATTTGTTTACTTTTTGTTAGTTAATGATAAAATATAGTAATAAAGTAACTGAGGAGGGGTTAATTATGCAAGTTGTTCAAGAAAAAACAAATTATGAAATGTGTCCTAAATTTGAAAAAACTTTTTCAATATTAGGTAAAAAATGGAACGGTTTAATTATTAACGTTTTATTGGATGAAGGACCTCAACGATTTAAAGAATTAGCTCAAAAGGTTGATAAATGCAGTGACCGTGTATTAGTTGAACGTTTAAAAGAACTTGAAGATACTAATATTATCTCAAGAGTCGCCATCGGTGAAACTAGTCGTAGTTTTTATGAGCTTACTGAACAAGGAAAAGACATGAAAAATATGATGGATAGCGTCCATACATGGTCAGAAAAGTGGTATACACTTAAAGATTGCGAGTAAGACTTGACGATAGGCTTTGATACCTTTAAACTATGAATATAGAATAAAGGCTTAGACAGAAAATAGTAGATATTTTTCTTGGATTTAAAGGGATGGTTAGCTAGACTGAAACTAACCAATAAATAAAATATTGAATTCACTTCTAGAGCTGTTAATTAATGTAGGCTAACTTAAATCATGCAATTAACCGGTTAATGGCCGTTATCATTTTGAGTGTTTGGGAATTTGTATTCTCAAAAACAAGGGTGGTACCGCGAGACCTCGTCCCTTTTTAGGACGGGGTCTTTTTGTGTCTAAAATCTATCAAAACAACTAATAAAGGAGTCGATATTAATGGATTTAAAAGAGAAATTACTTGAGTTACAAGAAAAAGGCTTGAAACAAATTCGTGAATCAGAGGATCTAAAACAAATTAATGCTATTCGTGTTAATTTACTTGGAAAAAAAGGACCAATCACAGAAGTTTTAAGAGGTATGAAGGAATTATCAGCCGAAGAACGACCTAAAATTGGTAGCTTTTCTAATACCATTAAAAATGAGTTAGCTGAAGCTATTCGTGTGAAAAATGAAGAACTTGAAATTAAAATGACTGCTAAAAAGTTGGAAAAAGAAAAAATCGATGTAACGCTACCAGGTGCCCAAATTCAATTAGGGCAGCCACATGTTATTATGCAAGTGATTGAAGAATTGGAAGAGCTCTTTTTGGGTATGGGGTATCAAGTTGTTTCAGGTCCAGAAATAGAAGAAGACCATTACAATTTTGAAATGTTGAACTTACCTGCGGATCATCCCGCTCGTGATATGCAAGATACATTTTATATTACAAAAGAATTATTAATGAGAACACAAACATCACCCGTTCAAGCAAGGACAATGGAAACACATGATTTTTCAAAAGGACCATTAAAAATGGTTTCACCTGGTAAAGTTTATCGACGTGATACAGATGATGCAACGCATTCACATCAATTTCACCAGTTCGAAGGGTTAGTAATCGACAAACATATTACGATGGCAGACTTAAAGGGAACGATTGAACTGATTGCTAAAACAATTTTTGGAGAAGAACAAGAAATTCGGTTACGACCAAGTTACTTCCCATTTACGGAACCGTCAGTTGAAGTCGATGTGACCTGTTTTAAATGTGCGGGTAAAGGGTGCTCAATCTGTAAATACACAGGCTGGTTAGAAGTTTTAGGCGCTGGAATGGTACATCCTAATGTATTAAGAATGGCCGGTGTCGACCCTGAAGTATACGGTGGTTTTGCCTTTGGTTTAGGACCAGATCGTTTTGCGATGCTTAAATATAGTATCGACGATATTCGTCATTTTTATTTAAACGATAATCGATTCCTGTCACAATTTACGAAAAGAGGTTAGAGATAATGAAAGTATCTAAAAATTGGTTGAATGAATATTTAACATTAGAAATTGAACCTGAAATTATTGCTGAAAAAATAGCTCGTACAGCCGTTGAAATTGATAGCGTTGAACGTCCTTCTGAAGGACTTAAAAAAATTGTTGTTGGATATGTTGATAGTTTGGTACCACATCCAGACTCTGATCATTTAAATATCTGCCAAGTTGATGTTGGTGAAGGATCTCTTAGTCAAATCGTTTGTGGCGCACCTAATATTGCCGCAGGGCAAAAAGTTATTGTTGCATTACCCAATTCTAGAATTGCTGATAATGTTAAAATCAAACGTGGTAAAATGCGCGGACAAGCTTCTGAAGGTATGATTTGTGCATTACAAGAAATTGGATTTTCAGATAGTGTCGTGCCTAAAGAATTTGTAGAAGGTATCTACGTAATGCCAGAAAATGCAATTCCTGGTGAATCAGTCTTTGATTACTTAGGTATGAATGATGACATTATTGATATTGATGTGACACCAAATCGTGCTGATATGTTAAGTATGCGTGGGGTAGCACATGAACTATCTGCTGACTATGATGTTCCGGCAACATTTAAGCATCCAGAATTGAAAGAAACATCTACTGAAAAAATTGAAGATTACATTTCTTTATCGTTGCCTGATAAAACGTTAGCACCCACATATTCGATGCGCGTGATTAAAGATTTAACAATTAAAGCAAGTCCAATGTGGTTACAAATTCGTCTTTGGAACGCAGGCGTTAGACCTATTAATAATGTCGTTGATGTGACCAATTATATATTGATGGATTATGGTCAACCATTACATGCCTTTGATTATAATAAATTGGGAAGTAAAGATATTTTAGTAAGAACAGCTATTGCTGGCGAAAAGATTACAACACTAGATAGCGAAGAACGTGAATTAAAAGAAAAAGATATTGTGATTACAAATGGTAAAACACCGATTGCTATTGCTGGGACAATGGGTGGCGAATCAACACAAATAACCGACGAAACTGTGACAGTTGCGATTGAATCTGCAGTATTTAACAATTCAATGGTTAGAAAAACAGCACGCACACATGGTATTCATAGTGAAGCCTCAATGCGATTTGAACGTGGTATTAACGTTGAAACAGTACAAGAAGCACTTGATGCAGCAGCAGAGTTAATCGCTAATTTAGGTGATGGAACAGTTGTGTCGGGTACGGCAAGTGCAAGTAAGCTAGAAGCAGAGTCAACTTTTGTTGATACAACGGTGGCACATATTAATGGTGTACTTGGGACTGAATTATCAGAATCTGAAATCACTAAATTATTTAAACAATTAGGATTTACGGTTGTAAATCGCGATGGTACTTTAAATGTTGAAGTTCCTGCAAGACGTTGGGATATTAGTATTGAAGCAGATTTAGTAGAAGAAATCGCGCGTATTTATGGATACGATAATATTCCTTCTACACTACCAACTGGCAAAATGACTCCTGGTAAATATACTTATAAACAAAAAATGATTAAACAGGCGCGTCATATTTTGGAATCAGCTGGGTTATCTGAAGTTATTAGTTATGGATTAACAACGGAAGAAAAAGCTGGTAAATTTATTTTTGAAGAAAAAGATGTTTTTACGACAAATTTAATGTTCCCAATGAGCTCAGAACGAACAACAACAAGAATGAACTTAATCAGCGGGTTATTAGATGATTTAGCGTACAATGAAGCACGAAAATCTGACAATCTTGCTTTCTATGAACAAGGAAGAGTCTTTTTCCGCAGTGAGGGCGAAGAGCGACCTACTGAAATTGAACATATTGCAGGTGCAATGACAGGATTATTTAAACTTGCAAATTGGCAAAATGAAAAACAACCTGTTGATTTCTTCATGATTAAAGGTGTTGTTGAACAATTATTAACACAATTAGAATTAGTTGATGATGTTACTTATGTATCTTCTGAAAGTCATGAAGATATGCATCCAGGACGAACAGCTGATATCTATTTAAAAGATGAATTAATTGGTTTTGTCGGCCAAGTACATCCTAATTCAGCTAAAGAATTTAATTTAAAGGAAACATACGTTTTCGAATTAGATCTTCAAAAATTAGTTGATGCGAAAAAAGCAGACCGATTATTTGCGCCTATTTCTAAATTCCCATCAGTTACTCGTGATGTGGCCCTCCTAGTTGCTAATGATATAGCTAACAGTGAGATTGAAGCGTTAATTAAAAAACAAGGTGGAAAGTCTTTAATTGATGTTCATTTATTTGATCTTTATCAAGGATCTCATATTGAAAATGGCATGAAATCCCTTGCTTATACGTTAACTTATCAAGATATTACAAAAACTTTGGTTGAAGAAGATGTCACAAATGATTTTAACCGTGTTATCGAAGCTTTAAAAGAGACGCTTAGGGCTGATATTCGATAATTTAGGACGCAGCTTAATAATACTTATTATTAAGCGTGAGGAGGTTAAACAATGAAAAAAGATGATACATCTCCAGAATTACCGCCAGAGAATAATAAAAACCAGGCTAAGAAAATTATTGCAGGGGTCATTGCATTATTATGTATATTACTACTGACAATATTGTTTATGACCTATAGATATATCAAGGCATCTTTAGATCCACTAGATAAAAATAATAATAAAATTGAACAAGTTTATATTCCAATTGGATCAAGTACAAAACAAATTGGAACAATTTTAGAAAAAAATAAAATTATTAAAAGTGGTACGGTGTATACGTACTATGTCAAGCAAAAAAAGGTGTCACAATTTAAGGGCGGCTACTATCAACTTAAGGCATCTATGAGTTTGGATAAAATTGCTTGGACACTTCAACAAGGTGGAAGTAGTGAGCCTATACAAAATAAATTAGCGAAAGTATTAGTTGGTGAGGGAACAACAATTAACCAAATCGGTAAATCCATTTCAAAAGAAACAAATTTTTCATATAATGATTTTATTAAATTAATGAAAAATAAAACTTTTTTGGATTACTTAGATAAAAAATATCCAGATCTTTTAGATACCACTATGGCATCTAAAAACGTGAGATATCCTTTAGAAGGTTATTTGTTCCCAGCTACGTATACTGTTTATAAAAAAACAACGTTAAAAAATCTTGTTGAGCAAATGATTGTTAAAGCAAATGATGAATTATCGCCTTATTATGCAACAATAAAAAAACAAAAATTAACAGTACAAGAGGTCATTTCTCTCGCTTCATTAGTTGAAAAAGAGACGGAAAACCATAAAGATCGTCAAAAAATTGCCGGTGTTTATTTCAATCGAATTGCATCAGAAATAACGTTACAATCAAAAATATCAGTTAGTTATGCGCTAAATATACCGCAAAAAGATTTAACGTCAGCTGATTATTACGTGGATAAACCATATAATTTGTACGTTTATAAAGGATATGGACCTGGTCCATTTAACAATGCTAGTTTAGATTCTATCCAGGCTGTTTTGACACCATTGGACAGAAAGAAAGGTAATTTCTATTTTATTTTCAATTCAAATTCTAAAAAAATAGAATATTCTAAAACGTATGAATATTACCAAGCATTTTCACCTATGACACAGGCTGATAATGATTATGTTCAATAATCCACGCAACCGGTTTACAATCACAAAATTAAATGTTAACCTGATAGGCATATTGAACTTATTAATTTTAAGAGGAGTAAGTGATGGCAGAAGATAAAGTATATCCAATGACCGTAGACGGTAAAGTTAAACTTGAAGAAGAACTTGAAACATTAAAAACAAAAACGCGTGCAGAAATTATTAATCGTATTAAGATTGCACGTAGTTATGGCGATTTATCAGAAAATTCAGAATATGAATCAGCTAAAGATGAACAAAGTTTTGTTGAAGGCCGAGTTAAAACAATTGAACATATGCTCCATTATGCAGAAATTATTGATAACGCTGGTGTAGATGCTGACGAAGTTTCTGTTGGTAAAACAGTTTCATTTATGGAACCTGGTGAAGAGGAAGAAACATACACGATTGTTGGTGCGGCAGAAGCTGACCCAATGTCTGGTAAAATTTCAAATGAATCACCAATCGCTAAAGGATTAGTTGGCCATAAATTAAATGAAACAGTAACAATTGAAACACCAAATGGTAATTTTGAAGTCAAAATTACCGATGTTAAAGATAATTTATAAAAGCTAAATATAAAAGATTAAGTTGCAAATCATTTGTTACTTAGTCTTTTTTTATTAAATTAAGTAGGTGAGATAAGTTGAAAAAGAATTTTGCAATAATCGGTTTAGGTCGATTTGGTGCGAGTGTTTGCGAAACGTTGATTGAGTATGGGCAAGAAGTTTTAGTTATTGATAGGGATGAAGCTCGTGTAAATGATTATATGGATATTGCAACACATGCTGTTGTTGCCGATGCACAAGATGATGAAGCTTTAAAATCAATCGGTATTCGTAATTTTGATCATGTGATTGTCGCAATTGGTGAAGATATTCAAGCAAGTATCTTAGTCACATTGATGGTTAAAGAATTAGGTGTTCCTGTCGTAACGGCTAAAGCATTGAATAAATATCACGCTCGTGTACTCCAAAAGGTTGGGGCAGATCATATTGTTCATCCTGAACGAGATATGGGAATCAAGTTGGGTAGGGCATTAAGTTCTAATCATTTGTTAGATTACTTAGATTTAGATGATGATTACCGATTGGCAGAAATTGATATGACAGATCCGAGATATGTTAATAAGACATTAGATGAATTAAATTTCAGATCAACATTTAATTTAAATGTAATCAGTATTAGACGTGGTAAAGAAATGATTATTTCACCATTAGCAGATCAAATTATTTTACCAAATGATCAGGTACTGATTATTGGTGAAACAAAAGCTGTCACAGAATTTGATGAAAAAATGAACAAGACTAAATAAAAGGACAAGATTGCATATTGCAATCTTGTCCTTTTGTATTATACAAAAACTATTTAATCAATCTTTTTGTGTGAACGATAATTGGCTTAATAAGTATCAAGAGAATAGCCAAAATTGAGACGATCAAACCAATACCCATGTATGGTGGCCAATAGATAAGTTTAACGGTATGATTTCCCTTAGCAACTTTAAAGCTGAGAAAAGTATTCAATGATTTATTAGTTGCTACGGATTTACCATCAACTTTAACATGCCAACCTTTACTGTATGGAATCGTTGTAAAGACGACTTGATGATTACGTTTAACTGATATTGAACCTGTGATTGAATGTTGATTGTATTTTGTAACGTTTAATTCACTAGATTTTAGTTGCTTAATTTGGGATTTAAATGAATTAACATTCATTTGATAAAGCGTAAAGTTTTCTAAGAAAAGGGTTCTTTTCTTTAATTTAGCTGTCAGAACTATTTTTTTACCTTTATTATTGGATGCAATATTAACAACAACTGTATTTCGATACGTTTTATATTGTTTTAATTCGTGACCATTTAATTTAAATAAAACATTATCAGTACTTAATCCTGAACCTAAGGTTAAATAATAAGCATCGTTTGTTGTTGGTGTGTATGTGAAAGTGACTAGTCCAGATTTATTTAGTTTCGTTTTTGTTAGAATAGAATTTGTTAAATTAATTTGTGAACCAACGTTATCAAAATTGACAGTATTAAAATTAATTGGTGTAAATAAAGCATCGTTATTAATACCGGTTAGAGCAGATAACCAATCAGACTGATATCTTAATGGGTTAGTTGTTTTATTCTTGTTTGTCAATATAGTATCATTTGCTGCATAGCCAATTGATAAAGCATACGGATTTTTAACCGTTTCAGTTAACGAGTTATTTGAGACAGGTCTATAGTAAGCTGTATCAGGTTTTTCAGTTAGTGGTGTCAATGTTTCTAACTGTGTGTCCAATGCCTTAGAAGTCCGTAATTGTTTTGGTGTAAAAACGTACTTCATATTTAATAGGGCATCTGTTACCAAGGTACCATTTGAGTAAGTGACATAATTATCACCATCAGGTTGTCCTATCTTACCGTAAAAAGTTGGGATTGATTTTGAAAAAGCAGAACTAAAATGGGAACCGCTGAAAAAATCAGCTGACATGGCATCATTTTTAGTCCGACTGTATGTTTGTGCGACACGATAGAAAGAATTATCAATTTTTTTTAACGATTTACTTTCAGTTGCTAGGGCAGTCGTTGACACGTCGTATTCACTTGTAGATAAATAACTAATGTTATCTAATGAATAAACAGCGTTACATGACATCTCAGCTATTACACTTGCAAATAACAACCATTTGAATGAAGGTGATGCATGATCTTGGAACTGAATTAAAATTAACGTTAAAAGAATAAATAAAATTGATAGGAATAAAGTTTCATCAGATAAATAACTATAAGATTCTTTTGATATAAATAAGTACGTAAACATTCCGATGAATAAAAGACCTACAATACTCAATTTCCAGAATTTTATAGGATTAAAGTACTCAAATTGTTGAGCAGCTAAAAGGATAATCCAAAAGCAAAATACAAATGAAAAACGATAAGGATACCAAACTGGAAATTGCATTCCGTGCCATAGTAAATCTAAAGGTTCAAAGCACATCGATAGGATCAAGAAACTTGTGATTAAAAAAGAGACAACCCGTTCTTTAATTGAAAAACGGTTATTCATGAAATATAAGATAAAACCAATTAAAGCCAAACTCCCTACAAAAATATTAGGGAAACCAGAAGGCATTTGATCAAAATTGAATGAACCAATCACAAATTTTGAAAGCATCGCTAAAGGATTATATTCAATTTTTGCTTTAATAGATTCTTCCGTGTATTCTCCCTTACTTGAAAGCAATGAGAATAGAGTTGGAAAGAGGATAATTGCTGAAATTGCTACAGAAACTAGAGATTTATAGATGAAAATCCATGATTTTTTAAAAAATTGTTTAACTGATAGAGATACACGACTTGTTGTATATAAGAAATATAAAATCATAAAAAGACAGACCATATAACCCATATAATAGTTAACGATTAAAAGTAACGCAAGCCACCAAGTATAAGCCCAACTTTTTGAATTCAACTGTAATTTTTCAAAGCCTAAAATAACTAAAGGTAATAGAATAACAGCGTCTAACCATAATAAATTAAGTTGGTTAGCAATCGTCCAACCCATTAGCGCATACGCTGTGGCAAATAATGGGATATAAAGTGAAGTCATTCTTGTTGTTTTCTTTAATAATAAACCGAACGTAAGGCCTGATAAGGCATATTTTAAAAGGGTGACTACCATAACACCCGCTAAAATTGATTTTCCTGGAAATACTAAGAAAATAAGATTAAAAGGACTCATTAAGTAGTATGCCCACTCACCTAACATATCACCACCAATTGCTTGTGAAAATGAATAGAAAAAACTAGTAGGATGATGGAGAAGTGTGGCTCTAAAATAAGAGAAAAAATCAATATATTGCTGACCTAAATCAACAGTTAATAGAGAACTATTCCCAAAAGGATACATTTTGCGGCCAATAAAGTAACAAAGCATAATGAATAAAGGAATAAGGAAACTTAGAAGGAGTACATGATTCTTTTTAAGATAATTTTTAAGCTTAACCATTTTAAAACCTCTCTGACTATTAATGTATGGTAATAAGAATAGCATATTTGGGACTTTACCGCATAAATCAGCAGCAGATAAAAATATATTTAATCTGATTATTAAAGTTTTTATTATAATATAAATTGTTAGCCTGTTTATTGGGCCAATGAATCTTAAAAATGTGGTAATATGGTAAATGATATATTTATACGAATTAAAAGACTAATAATGATACAGTGAGAGGTAATTAAACGTGAAACTTCCAAAAACAAAACAAGGTCGAAGCAAACAAAATAAATCACATATTCCATTTAGATTAAATTTCCTGTTTTTTATTGTTTTCCTACTTTTTGCAGCATTACTGGCGCAGTTAGCCTATTTACAAATTTTAAACGGAGCTTCATTTGAAGCGACAGTTAATAGTACGGATACGACAACAGAAACTAAGAATGTACAGCGTGGGATGGTTTATGACTCAACAGGTAAGGTTCTAGTTGGTAATAATTCTTCTCGAGCAATTACTTATACAAAAGGATCAGGTATCCTATCGCCTGATTTATATAAGATAGCTAATAACTTAGTAACCTATGTCAGTATTGATACGAGTAAATTAACAGACCGCAATGCTGCTGATTACTACTTAGCGGATAAGGGGCATTTAAAAGCTGTCACTGCTGCTGTAAAAAAAGAAAAAAATTTAACATCTGCTGAGTTAAACAAATTATCAACTACTGATTTTAATACATTGACAGTAGCATATGCTGTTAAAAATAACATTGATTCATTAACTGATGAAGAAAAAGAAGCTGCTACTGTTTTTGGGAAAATGACGGGTGCTTATTCATTATCAACTGTTTACTTAAAAACCTCTGATGTTTCCGATAAGGAGATGGCTGAAGTAGGTGAACATTTATCAGGGATGAATGGGATTAAAATAGGAACTAACTGGTCACGAAGTTACCCAAATGGTAAAAGTATGAACAGTATCATCGGAAATGTCACTAGTGAAGCTACTGGGCTACCTAGTGATAGCGTGGAAACGTTAATGACTGAAGGTTATTCACGAAATGATAGTGTTGGTCAGAGTTATTTAGAAAAACAATATGAAGATGTTTTAAAAGGAACAAAGTCACAAACTAAGGTTGAAGTGGCTAATAGTAAAATAGTAAAACAAGTACAAGAATATAGTGGTAAAAAAGGTGATAATCTCGTCTTAAATATTAACGCTAAATTCCAAGCTCAAGTTCAAAAGATTATGAACGATAGTGTGAAATCAATTGCTGGAAGCAATCCTTATAATCCAGGGGCCTACGCAGTTGTCATGAACCCAAATACAGGTGCCGTTTATGCAATGGCCGGTGTTAATCGAAATATTAAAACAGGTAAGATTACGGATGATGCTTTAGGGTCGATTAATCAAGTATTTACCATGGGTTCTGTTGTAAAAGGTGCTACGGTTATGGGAGCTATGATGGATGGGGCAATTACACCAACTAGCAATACCATAACTGATGAACCTATTAAGCTTGCTGGGACAGCTCCTAAGTCATCATGGTTTAATACATCTGGTTCAGCTAACGTTGCGTTAACAGCTTCTGATGCATTAATGGTTTCTTCTAACTCGTACATGATGCAGTTAGCAATGAGAGAAGGCGGATTCAAATATTCAAGTGGTTCTTCACTGGATATGTCGAATTCAATTTTCCCCAAAATGCGTGGTTACTTTAATCAATTCGGACTTGGTATCAAAACAGGTGTTGATTTACCTGGTGAGTCAACTGGTTTTGAGGGTGTAGCTAACCAAACAAATATTGGTAAAGCACTTGATTTATCTTTCGGAAATTATGATTCATATACAACTATTCAATTAGCGCAATACATGTCAACGATGGCTAATGGTGGTACAAGATTACAACCACAAATTGTAAAAGCGATTCGTTCAACAAATGAGGATGGTTCTTTAGGTTCTGTTCAAACTGAAATGACACCTAATATTTTAAGTACAGTTAACGCAACAAAATCAGAATTTGATGTTGTTCAATCAGGATTTTATAAGGTTGTTCATGGATCAAGTTCATTGAGAACTGGGAATGCGATGAGTGATGTAACACCATCAATTTCAGCTAAAACAGGTACTGCTCAAACATTCTATGGAACATCTGAAACTGAAGCACTTAGTTTGGCTTCATATGCACCTTCTAACAAGCCTAAAGTGGTCGTTGCACTCGTTTTCCCTGGAATGGCTAATAATACAGGTAGTGCTGTGAATGGTCAGGCAGCAGTTTCAATTTATTCAGCATTTTGGAAAACTGTTGAATCTGATAAATAATATTAAGGAAATAAGTCATCTAATACCTGATTTTATTGCTGTAAAGTAAATTTCCTTAACAAATAAAAAAAAACACTAGCGTTTACTTATTAATAATGATATTATATAAGACGTTAAAGACTAATTGTCTTATGAAATTATGAAGAAATATATGGAGGGTTGCAACCATGCGTGTACACATTACATTAGAATGTACGGAATGTCATGAACGGACATACCTATCAAGTAAAAACAAACGTAATAATCCAGATCGTGTTGAGCTTAATAAATTTTGCCCACGTGATCGTAAGGTTACTTTACATCGCGAAACAAAATAACAACGGGAATTTTCCTGTTGTTTTTTTGTTTTAAATAACTTTTATACTAGTTGAAATAAAATCTTGTAAACGTTATTTTGTAAATTTTTATATGAAATAAGGAGCTATCTATGAATTTGGCAAAATACAAAAATACACCATTTATGACGTACTTTTTTATTGGATTATCAGCAATTGTTTTCATCGCAATGACACTTGCTGGTGGTAGTCAAGACACAAATGTATTAATTGAATTTGGCGCTAAATATAATCCACTGATCATGGACGGCGAGTGGTGGCGATTATTTAATCCCATATTTTTACATATTGGATTTGAACATATTGTCCTTAATATGGTTACATTGTATTTTATTGGTATCCAAATTGAGATGTTATTTGGTCATTGGCGTTTTACAGGCATTTATTTGCTTGCTGGAATTGCTGGCAATATTGCAAGTTTCACGTTCAGTCCAGATACTATTTCGGCAGGCGCTAGTGGTGCTATTTTTGGTTTATTTGGGGCATTCCTAATGTTAGGTGATAATTTTAGAAAAAGTGCCTATTTTAGACAAATGTCGCAGCAATTTTTACTATTCATTGTGTTAAATCTTGCGTTTGGGTTTATGTCGTCAAGTACAGATAATGCAGCTCATATTGGCGGTATTTTATCTGGATTCTTAATCGCAACGACTGTAGGCGCACCAAGATTGGCACGAATCAGTCATATTAAACAGATAGCTGCATTCGTTATTTTAATTATTATCAATTTAATTCTGATTAAAATTGGAATTTCTAATAGTATCTAGTTTAAGGTGGTGACCGTTAATTGAAAAATTTGTATGATGTCCAACAACTATTGAAACAATTTGGTGTGTACGTTTATGTTGGTAAACGTATGTGGGATATTGAATTAATGGCATTGGAATTAGATAATTTACATCGATCAGGAGTGATTGATGACAAAATCTATGCTAGAGCTAAAATTGTACTATCTCATGAACATCGAGTTGAAGAACAAAATAATTGAGAGTGTAAGTGGAGGAATTTGAATAATGGTAATTGAAAAAAAATTAATTGGTGTCGACTTAGGTGGCACAACAGTTAAATTCGCTATTTTAACTGAAACAGGCGATATTCAACAAAAATGGAGTATTGAAACAAACGTTCTTGATGAAGGCTCACATATTGTGCCAGATATCATTGCTTCAATTAATCACCATATCAGACTATTTGATATGACTGCTGATCAATTCGTTGGAATTGGTATGGGCTCACCAGGTACAGTAAATCGTGCAGATGGAACTGTTATTGGTGCATATAATTTGAACTGGAAAACATTGCAAAATGTTCAAGCAGATATTGAATCCGGTACACAAATTCCATTTGCTATTGATAATGACGCCAACGTTGCTGCTTTAGGTGAACGTTGGAAAGGCGCTGGCGAAAATGATGATGAAGTTGCCTTCATCACGCTTGGAACTGGTGTTGGTGGCGGTATTATCGCTAACGGTGCATTATTACATGGTGTTGCTGGTGCTGGTGGCGAAGTTGGACATATTACAGTTGAACCTAATGGCTACATGTGTACTTGTGGTAAGCATGGTTGTTTAGAACAATATGCTTCAGCTACTGGTGTTGTACGTGTAGCTCGTGATATGGCTGAAGAGTTTGCTGGCCAATCAAAATTAAAAGAAATGTTAGATGACGGACAAGAAATTACATCTAAATTAGTTTTTGATTTAGCTAAAGAGAATGATGTTTTAGGTAAAATGGTCGTTGATAAGGTATCGTATTATCTTGGACTAGCTTGTGGTAACTTAGGTAATATGTTAAATCCAGCATATATTGTTATCGGTGGCGGTGTTTCTGCTGCTGGAACGTTCCTATTAGATCAAGTTACTAAATACTTTAAACAATTTTCATTCCCAACAGTTCGTTCATCAACATCATTAAAATTAGCACAATTAGGAAATGAAGCTGGCGTTATTGGTGCCGCTTCACTTGCTCGTCAGTTTATTAAATAATAATTGAGGGGAGAACTAGTATGATTTTAGGAGCAGTAAAGGTTAGTTTAATAATTAATATCATTTTGATTATTATTTTAGTTGGGTTAGCTGGTAACCAATTTTATCTTTGGTATATGGGTCGCCGTGCAGCTAAATTAGTAACAAATGAAGAATTTAATGAAGGTATGCGTAAGGCGCAAGTTGTTGATTTACGTGAAAAAAGTGAATTTGATGCTTCTCATATTATGGGAGCAAGAAATATTCCCTATTCTCAATTTAAAACAGCGATTGGTGGTTTAAGAAAAGATTTACCTCTTTACTTATATGACCAAGGTAAATCGATTAGTACTCGAGCAGCCTATAAATTACACAAACAAGGCTATACAGATATTACTATTTTGAAAACAGGTTTTTCAAAATGGGATGGTAGAACAAAAAAACGCTAAAAAGAAAAAGCATTGAGGAATGAAAATTCTTCAATGCTTTTATTAGTTTATGAATGGTGTGATGAACGGCTCTTACGTGTTGCACGTTTACGGTTTTCTTCAATCATTTGTTCTTTTTCTTCGATGGGTGCAACAACAGTTTTTTTAAAGGCAAAGACGCTACCAACTAATGCGCCTACAGTTGCAGCAGTTCCGACTAAGAAACCTTTTGAAAAGTTTTTCATTATGTAGACCTCCTTATTCATTTGACATCTTTATTATGACTTATTCAATCTAAAATTGCCACTAAAAGCACCGCTATTTTACGATTAATGATATAATAATTTTTGAAAGTTAGGGGTGACTTGTATATGCAGACCAAAATTTATGCGCATCGCGGAAGTAAGGGAACCAGACCAGAAAATACGTTAGTTAGTTTTCAGGCCGCAATAGATGCAGGAGCCGACGGCATTGAGACTGATGTTCAGTTGTCTAAAGATGGTGAACTAATCATTATGCATGATGAAAAAATTGATAGGACCACAAATTTAACAGGTAAGGTAGTAAATCTGACACTAGCGGAATTAAAAAAAGCAGATGCAGGAATTAAATTCAGTTCTGACTATCAAGGTGAACAAATTCCAACATTAAAAGAAGTAATTGAGTTGTTAAAAGATAACAACTTTAAAGGCACTTTTAATTTAGAATTAAAAACGAATCATATAGAATACCAAGGTATAGAAGAACTTGTAAATAAACAAATGGAACAATTACCATCAGATATTCATCTTTTGTATTCTAGTTTTAATCCAAACTCAATTCGTAGAATGCAAAAAATTAATCCTGATGCAGAATTCGCGAGTTTATTCCAATTTAAAATTAAAGAGTCGCGTCAATTGGCTAAGCATCATTTAATCACTAGCTTACACCCTGATGTGACCTGGCTGAGAGAACGACATGGCTTATTTTGGCCAAAGCTACTGATTCGCCCTTGGACAGTTAATTCAGTTAAGGATATGACTTATTGTTTTAAAAAGAAATATGATGCCATTTTTACAGATTTTCCTGCAAAAGCAATAGAAGTACGAAAAGATATTCAAGGAGATTAGAAATGACGCAAAAAGTATTGTTAATTGTTGGGCCAACTGCAGTTGGTAAAACTGATTTATCGATAAAATTAGCAAAAAAATTTAATGGTGAGATTATTTCAGGCGATTCTATGCAAGTTTACCGGAAATTAGATATAGGGACGGCTAAAATTACAGAAGATGAGATGGATGGAATTCCACATTATTTAATTAATCACAAGAATAGTGATGAACGTTATTCAGTCGCTGATTTTACAGTCGAAAGTCGCGCAGCAATTAGTGATATTGCCTCTAGAGGGAAATTACCAATAATTGTTGGTGGGACCGGATTTTATTTACAGGCATTACTTGATAATTTTCAATTGGGAACAGATAATGACGACGATTTAAATTTAAGAAAAGAATTACAAGAACGTAGTGAAAAAATCGGTCCTGAGGCACTTTGGCAAGAATTAGAAAGCTTAGATCCAAATGCAGCATTAAAAATTCCAGTTAATAATACGCTACGAGTAATCAGGGCATTAGAGGTTATTAAAAAATCAAATCAATTGTTTTCGGCGCAAGCGGATCAAAAAACGGATGAGTTTAACCCCTTTATTATTGGGTTATCGACTGATAGGTCAGTGCTATATGATCGGATTAATCGTCGAGTTGACCTTATGATTGGTTCCGGGCTGATTGATGAAGCAAAATGGCTTTTTAACCAAAAAACCAATGATTTACCAGCTAGTAAAGGTATTGGATATAAAGAGCTATATGCTTATTTTGAAGAAAAACAATCACTTGATGAAGCGACAGAGTTAATAAAACGCAACTCAAGGCGTTACGCAAAACGACAATTAACTTGGTTTAGAAATAAAATGGCAGTTAACTGGTTTGATTTAATCGAGCATCCGGAACAACTAAGTAAAATAGAAATACAAATAGTGGATTGGTTAAAAGGACAAAAGTCATAAGGAGAAGAATATATGCAAAAATGGATAGATAATTTATCACAGGAGTTAGCAAATGTTGTAGGAGAAGTTGATACTCAAATTGAACCAAGACTAAAAGAAATTGATGAACAGGTTTTGTTTAACCAACAAAAAGTCTTGGAAGCTTTTAAGAAAAATAATGTTTCTGAAACATATTTTGCCGGATCAACAGGATATGGATACGACGATATCGGCCGCGATGGACTTGATCGTATCTATGCAGATGTTTTCAAAACAGAAGCGGCAATGGTGAGACCACAAATTGTTTCAGGAACGCATTCAATTTCAACAGCCCTTTTTGGTATGTTACGACCAGGGGACGATTTATTATATATTACTGGGATGCCATACGATACGATTCAGGAAGTTATTGGTATTTCTGGAACGGGTATTGGTTCAATGAAAGAATATGGTATCGGGTTTGATTACGTCCCATTAACGGCTGACAATCATATGGATTCTAATGGTTTAAAAGAAAAGTTAACGGATAAGGTTAAAGTTGTTGCAATCCAACGTTCTCGTGGGTATGCAACTAGAGATAGTTTTATGGTATCTGAAATTGCTGAGATGATTAAAGAAGTTCGTAAAATTTCAAAAGATGTGATTATTTTTATCGATAACTGCTATGGTGAATTTTCTGAAACAATTGAACCAACAGAGGTAGGTGCTGATATCATGTCAGGGTCACTAATTAAAAATGCTGGTGGTGGTTTAGCTAAAACGGGTGGTTACATCGTTGGACGTGCTGATTTAATTGAAAAAGCTGGTTACCGCCTAACAACACCTGGTACTGGTAATGAAGAGGGCGCCACCTTAAATGTTATGAGAGATTTTATTCAAGGGTTCTTTTTAGCACCTCATGTAACAGGTGAGGCAATTAAAGGTGCTATCTATACGAGTGCATTACTTGAAAAAATGGGATTAGATGTGTCACCAAAATGGGATGCACCAAGAACTGATCTCATTCAAACGGTTAACTTTGGTAAACCAGAACCAATGGTTAAGTTTGCTCAAGCTATCCAACGTGAATCTCCCGTTGATGCATATGTTGAACCAAAACCAAGTGATATGGCTGGTTATGAAGATAAAGTTATTATGGCTGCGGGTACTTTTGTTGAAGGTGCTAGTGTCGAATTGTCAGCTGATGGTCCAATAAGAGAACCTTATACGCTTTATGTTCAGGGTGGGTTAACGTATGCGCATGTTAAGTTAGCAGTTACAGCTGCAGTTGAAAAAACATTCTATTGAACAATCGACTGTAAGCTATGTTATAAAATCTAACATTGTACGTTGACAGTCATTTATTTCCTTGTTACTATAAGGATGTAATTAAAAAGGAGGCTTGTTTATGAAAGAGAAGGAACTCAGACGATCATTAGCGGTATTACCAATTGGAACGGTAATGAAATTAACGGACTTAACGGCTCGTCAAATTCGTTATTATGAGGAGCAGGAGTTAATTATGCCCCAAAGAAATGATGGTAATCGCAGAATGTATTCACTGAATGATATTGATAAGTTATTTGAAATTAAAGATTATTTAGATGAAGGCATGAATATGGTTGGCATTAAAGAAATTTATTTTGAAAAGGAAGCACAGGCTAAAAAGCAACGCAAATTGTTAGAAAAGCCTTTGACAGATAATGATGTTAGACATATTTTTCAAAATGAATTTCTTTCAGTTAGTGGACTTAAAAATCCTGACGATCCTTCTTTTAACACAAACAAGCGTCTATAAATTATAAATACTGAGGAGAGATAAAATGGCAAAAGCTGCATACACTAAAGATGACATTGTTACAATGGCAAAAAAAGAGAACGTTAAATTTTTAAGACTTATGTTTACAGATTTATTCGGAATTATTAAGAACGTGGAAGTTCCGATTAGCCAACTAGACAAATTATTAGAAAACAAATTAATGTTCGATGGTTCTTCAATCGACGGATTCGTTCGAATCGAAGAAAGTGATATGTACTTATACCCAGATTTATCAACTTGGATGATTTTCCCATGGGAACATGAACATGGAAAAATTGCGCGTATTATTTGTGAAGTTTATAACGCTGAACGTAAACCATTCCAAGGTGATCCAAGAAATAACCTTATCCGTGTCTTAAAAGAAATGAATGATTTAGGGTTTACTGAATTTAATATTGGACCTGAACCAGAATTTTTCTTATTTAAATTAGACCCTATAACGGGAAAACCTACAACACAATTAAACGATAAAGGTAGCTATTTTGATTTAGCACCAGTTGATTTAGGTGAAAATTGTCGTCGAGATATCGTGTTAGAACTTGAAAACATGGGTTTTGATGTTGAAGCTTCTCATCATGAAGTAGCACCTGGCCAACATGAAATTGATTTTAAATACGCAGATGCTTTACAAGCCTGTGATAACATCCAAACATTTAAATTAGTCGTTAAAACGGTAGCTAGAAAACATGGTCTACATGCGACATTTATGCCAAAACCATTGAATGGAATTAATGGTTCAGGGATGCATATTAATATGTCATTATTTCATAAAGATGGTAATGCATTCTTTGATGAAAAAGATAAGATGCAATTATCTGAAGATGCCTACCACTTCTTAGGTGGTTTATTACAACATGCACGTGGTTACACAGCAATTACTAATCCAACAGTTAACTCATATAAACGTCTTGTCCCTGGATTTGAGGCACCTGTTTATGTTGCTTGGTCTGGACGTAACCGATCGCCATTAGTTCGTGTACCAATGGCTCGTGGGTTATCAACTCGATTAGAGTTAAGAAGTGTTGATGCAACTGCTAATCCTTATCTTGTTATTGCGGCTATTTTAGAAGCAGGACTTGATGGACTTAGAAATAAAGTTGTACCACCTGCATCTGTTGATAGAAATATTTACGTAATGAACCGTCAAGAACGCCAAGATAATCATATTAGTGACTTACCATCGACACTACACAATGCCATTAAAGCATTGGAAAAAGATGATATCATGGAAAAAGCAATGGGTCCTCATTTATATCCAAGCTTTATTGAAGCCAAAAAATTAGAATGGGCTGCTTACCGTCAAGAAGTTTCTGAATGGGAAAGAGATCAATATTTAGAACTTTATTAAAAAAAGTGTAATAAAGGTTTGAAATGACTAACTAAATGATTGATAATGAAACTAGGACAAGTAAAATTGTTTTAGTTTTTTTGATTATGCAAAGAAAAATCACAATACATAGTAAAAAAAATAATCATTAAATATGAATAAGGGGTAAACTATGATAAAAGACAATCAATTTAATTTATCGGATCACAGTGAAGCTACAAACAATATCGAACGCACTCTATCTAAAAAAGTTGAGTACTTAAATCAACTTAGAGAGGCGATTAAACAAGAAGATGATCGATTAGTTTATCAACTCATTAACCAATCTCGTTACGCACAACTAGTGTTAAAGAAAAGAAGCGTTTCGGAATCTGCCATTCAAGAAGAGTTGGTCATTAAAGATTATCCACAAATTCAACAATATTTAAGTTTGAAACTTATCTCATATTTACGTGATACGTATCCATTCTTCTATTTTGAAGAAATGGAAGTTGGAAAATTCAAAATTCATTTTGGTAATTGGTGGGATCGAAAAGAATTTGGCTATTTAGACGTTTTAAATGTTGAATTTAAATTTGATGAAGAAGAACTAGCTAAATTAGCTAAGTCTTTTGAATTGGAAGAAACGAATAAACGTGTTAATACAGATAAAATTAATCAAATATCAATTCAAAATAAAGAACGTCAAGAATTAGTTGATTCTCAGGATGAACGTGACGCTGAAAAAGACAAAATTCGCGAAGATATGAAACGTAATTCACAAGAAAAAGGGCGTCCTTGGGATGCTGGACGTATTCGTGAAGAACGTCGCGTGTTAAAAGAAAGATTAACAGAGTTAACTGAGATGGATGAAAAAGCCAGCAGTGCATATCAAGATATTAAATCAAGTGAGACTGATGTTTTAAGTTTAGCCAAAGAAGATACGTTGATTGGTTATGAAAGACAAAGTGTTATTGGTATATTTGGTGATTTTGAAAAATTCACTAAACAAAATGATGCCTTATATTACAGTTATTTATCTCACTTAATTAGTCAAAAAGGACAGGTGACTGAATAATGGCTGAAAAAGAAAAGCAGTTAGTTTCTACAAAATCGCGTTTAGTAAACTTTAATGAACAAATTAAATTAAGTCTGAACAATGGGATTAAATTTACGGAAACATTAGATGTTTTAATGAATACCCAGGATAAAGTTGAGTTGATTGATGCCGCAATGAGTTTGATGGGTTATCAACTTGACACTAATTATTTAACATTCCCGCAAAAATATAGTGCTGCAGATTATTGTTTACTCTTCTTTAACCGTTTAATGGACTTGCATGATAATGAAACGGCTATTTTACACTTCTCAGAGCCTAGAAAAGCACTTGTCCATGAAATACCTGGGATTAATGTCGTAGATAGTTTTTCCTTTAAAATTGATGATAATGATGGCGCTTATTATGTTGCACAAGAATCAGGAGAATCTTTATTTTATTTAAATTTACGTAAAAGAATGATTCGAATTAATAGTACAGCTATTACAAATGTCTTAATTGTTAGTTACTTGGAAAAATTAGACGCAAAATCGATTAAATATCTTGAAATGATGTTAATTGATTTTGCGACGTATTTAAAAGAAGATTATGGATTTAGCGTTGATCTTAATCTATTGGATTCAGGTAATCCAGCAAGATACGAATTGTCTGAAGATATACTTAAACGAAGTGTTATCGATGAATTATTTGTACTTGCTTCAGAAAATGAGTTAATGGTTGAAGCAGGCGCAAATAATAGTGCTGTTTTAAAATTAGCTAAATCTGAAATAACAATTTATGATCAACAACAAATGGGTGAGAGTGATAATGAAAAATGGGTCGTTGCTGTTATGGATGCTGCCCAAGAAATTTCATGGTTCGATATTTTGTTGAATGAACCTTTCATTAGAAATTGGTACTTGAATAATATAAATGAATTAAGTATTAAATCAGATCCCTTGATTTTTAAATAATAAAAAAATGTCTGTCCGTTAGTTACTAGTGGGCAGATTTTTTTGGAGGAAAATTTAGTGAACTTAACAGATATGATCCAAATGGAACGAAGCTTTGATCGGGATGTTATTCAAGATAAAAAAATTAGATGGAGTCCTGAAGAGAGATTGTTTAACGCCTATGTGAGCTTGGATGTTGAACTATCAGAATTAGCCAACACGGTTGAATGGTTTAAAGTCTGGAAAGAAAATCGTGGACAAAAAATGGAAAAAGGCAAAACGCATGAAGAGACAGTACTCTCAGAATATGTTGATGCAATGAGTTTCTTTTTTAATATTGCCAATCAAAATAAATGGACCTATTTATTATTAATTAGTGACGAAGAGATGGATGATTTTGCAAAAAAGCCTATGACAATGTCATTGAATAAAGTCTTTTTATCGTTAAAATTAATGATTTCTAAAAGTTTATTTAGTCATAAATTAGAAGATTTTAAACATGCTTGGCATCTTTTTATTAAATTCGGGTTAGTTGATTTAAAATTGTCTTGGAATGATATTGAAAATGAATTTGTTAAAAAAAATATGGAAAATATTGAAAGACAAGAAAATAATTATTAATTAAAACAGTCTTAAATTGGAGCTAACCAATAATATTGGACAAAAATTTAAGCAGGTTACTGAATTTTAAGAGCTTGGTATCGTATTATTAGTAATTAATTTACAACTGAGCGTCGTAAATAAGGAATCATTAATAATTCGTATTTTAAATTTTAATAAAGAAAAGCCTTCGACATTGGATTTTTGTCCAATATTGAAGGCTTTTTTGTGTTAATAACTGAATAACAGTTTTTATTTGAATGAGACTAATCTCTTTTAAAATTAACTTAAGTAAAAAATCAAGAACCAGTATCAAAATTAAAATCAGCACCATCTTCAGATTCATGAATATGAACGTCTTTAGCAGACGAAGTACTATCATTAATATCAAAGCTCTCAGAAGAAGATGTCTTCTTAGTAGATGATGAAGATTCTTTAGAAGAATCTTTGGCCTTAGAAGATGAGGCCTTTGTGTTGGATGATGCAGACGACTGTTGAGAAGAAGAGCTATTTTTGTTAGAACTGGAATCAGAATTATAACTATATTCGCAAGCAGACAATAGTAGCATTGATACGCTTAGAACCCCTAGTAAGCTAATAAATTTTTTCATTTTAAATCCCCCAATATTTTTATGGTGCAAAGCGAGCAGTAGGAATCGCACCTACTAAAAGTATCTATACGCTCGTTAGAAATTTATGTTAAATTTTGTTTATTAGTGCTTAGCAGGAGCTTGTTTGAGTGTGAAAACTGCTGCAATGATTAATAAAATAAATGTAGGAAGGGCAAAAACCATTGATAAAAGAAATAAACCGCAACCAATAATACCAAGAACATGGCCAGTAATAGAGATATCAGCTTTTCTTGATTGAACAAGTGCAACAATGTGAAGAATAAGGCCAATTCCTAGCATAATATAAAAGAAAATAGCTGTACCGCTAGTTAAGGTTGATGTTCCAGAGACAGCGTGTGATGTTACAGTAGATTTATTGATACCAGTTAAAATAACGATAAGCCAAGAAAAGGCTACTAATATAGTATTTATGATATCGAAAGTACCTGCTGCAGTGTTAATTTTTAGTTTCATGAAGAATTCCCCCGTATGGAGCTTTTAACGTGATTCCCTATCTGCACGTAAGTATTCTATTTTATGTATATGATATTTTATAAGGCAGTGAAGAAAGCGATGGCGCCTAGAAAGATACCCGGTACGTTTGCAAAGAATATAGGCCAGTCTTTATTTTTACCACATACGCCATAGACAGTCCAAAATATGCAATTAATACAGGCAACCAAGGGCTGAACAGGATTACCCTGGCTACCATTAAGGTTGGAAATGATTTGTGGGATGTATGAGACATACATTAAGATAGATAAAATACTTGCAAACTTCCCGATTTTTTCTAGAGTGCTATCATTTAATAATTTCATTCTAATTCCTCCAAACTTTTTTATGCCTCTCTATAATAACTAATTATCAGTTATTCTACAAATTATAACAACTGGGAGTAGGTAAAAATGTTTGGTGTTGGTGAAAATAAACTTGTGGATGATTTTTATTATTAAAATGCATCAAAATTTTCTTGGGTGATAAATTAATTATTTAAATGAAGGCTAGGTATTTGTTTAGGTTAATATCTTACTAATTCAGAACTGTTATTGTAAACTCAGTATTTTGTTTTTAACTAATACTGACTATTTATGAAATTGCTGGATCTGAATAGCAAAGCTATAGAATGTTGAATAAATGATATTTAAATAGTGGTACATTCAGTAGAAACTATAGGACTAATAGTTTCTGTTAACAGATGACTACGTATCAAAAAAATTTACAGGGATGAGTTAATGCGTTGCTCTAATCAGAATGACGTTCCTCAGATGATTATCAAATTTAACAATAATTTTTCTTATAAAGGTAGCGCAGTTATTGATACTATTCATGAGTTGACCATTTAGGAGAAGAATGAAGTAATCAGAGAAATTACACTACTTGAGTTTCATTAATGATTTAGATAACATAAAACCCACTTAGTAAGGTGACTTATACATACAACTATTACTCTGACTGGCAATGATTATAACAAACGTAAAGGGGGAAATGCTATATCTTCATTTAACGAACTATTCCCACAAGTCAATGAAAAATCTACAATTAATAAGGTTAAACGTTTTTTTAAAGTATGGTTACCAAAAATGCAGAGATATAGTCAGAAGGATATTAGCGGAATTAAGTCGCCAATTATCATGGATATGCCTAAAAAGTACCTCAGGGAACAATCAACACGAAGAGACCATAACTAAACGTATCTATGCTGAGCAAGTTATTAATAATGTTCTAGTAGCTTTAAAGAGTTGTGACACTATTAGTAGAAAAATATTAATAGATGTCTATATTGCAGAAGATAATAAATAAAATGATATTGAAATGGATGATTTAGGATATGAAAAGACGAGATACAGTTTTTACAAGAATCGAGCATGCTTACAGTTTGCTGATTCATTCTTAATTGAAGACTTACATGATTTCAAAAAGTGAACATTTAGTGAACAAATTGAAGTGATTAATCTGTTATATTAGTAATATGATATTTTGATATCAGTTATTAATCTCTAATCCAAATATTTATACACACATGAGAAAGGTATTGTTTACCTGTCTTTTTTATTGTTTAATAATAGAGCGAGTATAAATTATTTGGAGGAGTAACTATTTGGACAATTATTATGTATTTAAATTAAATTTAGCACCAAATATAATTAGAACTTACGTTGAAAGAAAATCAGAAGGTTGGAAACAGCTTAAACATAATGTAATAAAGGATGATCTAACTAATAGTTTTGGAATACCTAATGGATTTGAAAGGGGAACATATTTAAATTTTATTTTTAAGGATACTGATGTTAAAGAAGAATTATCCAAATCTATAGAATATACAGAATTTGTTGCTCAATCTAAAAAAATAGAAGAGGAATATTTTGCTGTTATAGAAAACTATGAAAAAAATTCGGGCATTTTATGGACAAAAGAATTTTTGGGCGTTACAAAAGTTGAAATGAGAACAAAAATGGACAAATTACTTAAAAAATATCCATTTTTAAAAGAATCATTAGATGATGTTTTAGAAGATGATATAATAGGCAACTTAAAAGGGTACGGACGTTACGGACATGGTCGTAAAATGATGCTAGAGGCTAGAAAAATAATACGGTATATTCAGGATAAAGAATATATAAATGCTGGAGTGAATTTTTTTTATGAATTGGAAACTGAAAAAATTTTAATTTCTACTAATGACAAAAGTTTGAAAGAAGCTATTAGTATGTCTGAAAGAATAGAATCATTTATAAATACAGCAGAAAATACCAATATGGGTGCTGTATCAGTTAATGCAGTTCAAGATAGCGTTAGCATTAAGCAAGATTATGCAAGAGTAACAGTACATCTTGTCTATCCTAATGGTGCCCAGCAAGTTGAAGATAGGGACCTTGCTAGTCGAAAACGTATAAATGCTGAAGATGTGAAAAAAATATATAGTGCCCCTAGAGGAGAAAAAGTAAATACAGTAGAGTTAAGTAAACAATTGGGTGAAGATGCTAAGCGAGGATACCTTAAATCGATAAAACATAGGGCAATGAGTATAATGAAAATTGTACCTGTAATAGTTAATAAAAATTTTCATAAATAGGTGATAGTATGGTAGATAATAAATCATTGATGAGAGCATTATGGACTTCAAAACGAGCAACTATATGCAATATATACTCTAAAATTGGAATTTCGATAAATGTAATATTTACAATAATATATTTATTTTTTCCGGATATTATTAATGTTAATTATGAAGTTTCAAGCTTATTGGGTATTTCTGTTACCGGATTATCTTTTACATTCGCATTATTTGTTGCGGTTAAAAGTATCTTTGATATAGATAATTTAGGACACATATATTTAGTTTCTAAAACAGATACTCAATTAAAAAACGTATTTGTTGAAATATTCACACCATTTATGTGGACTTCATTTTTATGGCTAACCATAGTTGGAATATCAATTAGTACTATGTTAATATCATTTGAAACCTTTATTGATTTTGAAGTAATTTTGTATTTGAAAGGAATAGTTTTAATTTTAGTATTTACGGCGTCTTTGAATATTTTTGGGCTTATTTTAGACATCATCCGAGATACTCAAAAAAAGGCTATAGAGGCTGGAGAAGAAGAAGCTGAGTCAATAATAAAAAATAATAAAATGAAGTGAACCCTAAATATTGGACGAAGCTTTATGCAGCATTCTGGGTTATAAAAATTCGGTGTTCAACCGGGCTTTTACAACCCAATTTTATTTTAATTCGTGAAAAATTATAGTCATTTATCCAAACCGGTACTTGTGAAACTAGTGTTTCATATGTATCGGTTTCTTTTTGATAGAAAGCTTCAGCTTTCATAATATGGAAAAAGCTTTCCATGGCAGCGTTATCTAAACATGTTGCTTTACGTGACATACTCTGAAAAATACGATATTTTTTGAGAATAGTAACCCAATTTTTGTGTTGATATTGGAATCCTTGGTCAGAATGAATCGTCGTTCGATAATTTAAATCTTTTGGGATTTTTGCAATTGCTTGTTTCAAAACCTTTGTTGTAAATTTAACTGTTGGATGTTTACTAATCTGATGACTTAGAATTTTGCCTGAAAACAGATCATAAATACAGGTGAAATGGGCCCGTTCATCGATTGTTTCGTCACCCCAACGGACTTCTGTAACATCTGTTGCTAGTTTTTGATAAGGTCGGTCCGAAAAGAAACGGCGATTAATCAGGTTTTTAGAAACGGTACCAACTTTTCCTTTATACGAGTTGTATTTGCGTGTCTGGCTGAAATTGAAGTAGCTCCCATAAATTAAATCTCCTTAAATTTTTAAAATTTTGTAGCAATACGACCAATGAGCCTTGCACTCATAGCCAGCTTAACTGGTGGTCGAAAGGGTAGTTAGGCGTCCATTACAATAACTTGTAATTCTTCAGTTACAAATTGATTGATGCCTGCTAAAAATTCTTTAAAATAAGTTGTTTCATTGTGGAAGTTAACTGCGTCTTGGTCTTGCCAATGCTCAATTATTGCATAACGATTGTTGGCACCTAATTGTTTAAAATGATTGTATGAAATATTACCAGATTCTTTTTTTGATTGCGTCACTAGAGGATCAATAAAATGTTCATATTCTGTAATACAATTTTCATTAACAACTAAACTAACATTAAAAACTTTCATGATAATATTCTCCTTTTTAGCTTTTAACGTGATTCCTATGCACGTAGATAAACAAAAACGAGCAGCAGGAGTTGCACCTGCTTGAAGTATCTATACACTCGTTAAAATTAGTTAAATATTTATTCCCAAGTTGAGTCCCCGTAAGTGACAGAGAACGGACCAGCATTAGAAGTTGTAAAGTATAATGTCATTACAGCTTTTTTTCCGGCAGCTATTGAATTTGGAATATTACCAGAGTAAGTCTCTGAATTAAATTCCCCAATAGTATCATCACTATCATAGACGTCAAACTTTTGACCATTGAAATCTAGTGGACCTGTACCATTATTTTGAACGGTTACTTTAACAGCAACTTGTGTATCACCGGATTTAACATCATTTAAAGGAACTGACGTTTCTTTTTCAGCAGAGTCAACGGTTATCTTTGAGTCGTCAGTTAAATCTACAGAATCGCCAAAAGATGAAGTAGATTCTGAATCGGATTCATCATCAGTGTATGACTCATCGTCAGATTCTGAATCAGATTCAGATTCATCGTCAACATATGAATCATCATCGTCATCATAACTAGAATCATCATCTGATTCTGACGAGTCACTAGCACTTGACGATCTAAAATTAGACGATGAACGCGCTGACGAATCTTTATCAGATGTTACCGACATCACGCTAAAAGAAATAATTGATATGCCTAAACCGGCAATCAATAAAATTAGTGGTATTAAATTAGAAGCTTTATTACCCCAAGCTACAATAAACCAAGTTACACCTGTAAAAAAAACAACTAAACCAATAAGAAAAATAATTGTAAATGTAGTACTCATGAATATATTTCCTCCGAAATCTATATCTCTACTCCTAGAAATATGATAAAATTATTTGTTAATATATTTATACCCTCTAACTTGCTACCAACAGGTTAGGGGATTTTTTAATAGTTTTATTTCAAACAATTTACTAAAGCTTAAGTAATTGCTTGATATTTTTAACGTGTTTTCCAGTAATACAATATAAAGCGTTGCCAACAGCCTTACCGACAGAAAATGCTTTCTTATCGCCTGATATTTTAATACTTTAGTAGATTTATTGATAAAAATATCCATGCAACAAATATGCAACAAATGTTTTGAGCATTCTATCCTTTATAGTCTGTTTTCACCTAAATAAAAAAATAGGAACGCCCGTTTAAAGGCATTCCTATTTTTATAAATCGGTCTAGAATGGATATCTATGACTCGGGTGAGATTCGAACTCACGACCGTCCGCTTAGAAGGCGGATGCTCTATCCAGCTGAGCTACCGAGTCATAACAACATTTAATAGTATATGATAAAATACTGGTACTTGTCAATGGAAATTGGTAGAACTCTTATAAATTATCAAAAACATGAATGAAAGTTTTGATGAAATGTTCTATAATAAGAAAGTAATAGACATAAATGGAGATAAAGACTATTTAATTATGAATAAAGAGGTTGAAAAATGGTTGATTCTAATGATCCACGGGTAAAGAGAACAAGACAAAATTTAAAAAAATCATTAGTTGTACTCATGAAACATTACAAAGTTGAAAATATTAGCGTTCAAAAGATTACTCAGGAAGCAAATGTCACTCGAGGAACATTCTATCTGCATTATCATGACAAACAAGATTTTATTAATCGGGCAATGGATGAAATTTTAGATGACTTTTTTGATTACATTATGATTATGTCAAAACAATCACCAGATAAAGCGTACGTTTATTCGAAACCAGTTGAAGTTTGTTGTTTAAATCGGGTGTTTAACTACTTACAAGATGAATCAATGATGTTTGGCGTACTTTTAAATAGTCAAGAAGATGTCGCTTTTTCTGATAAAGTATATGATAGACTAGTTATCTACTTAAATAACTTTAGAGAACAGTTAGCAGGCGATTTTGAAGTATCTAAGATACCAAACGAGTTACAAGTATCCTATGTTGCATCAGCGCACCTAGGCTTCATTAAACGTTGGTTACGAGACGATATGATCTACACACCGCACTACGTTGCTAAGGTTTTAAAAGAAATTACTGGCGTTGATACAAGTAACGGAGTCAATTTAACAAACTTTTTTGTTGAAAATGATGGATAACGTTGACTTAAGAAGTTACATTTGATATTATAATAACGTTGTATTTGTGAACACCACAACTGCAACCGCACGTTTTAAGTTTTTAAGCGTCAGGTTGTCTAAATCTGATCACTAAATTACGGCGAGTCTAAGTAATCTATAAGGAGGTGTAATACACATGTACGCAATTATTAAAACAGGTGGCAAACAACTTAAAGTTGAAGCCGGAGAAGCTATTTACATTGAAAAATTATCAGCAGAAGCTGGTGAAAAAGTTACATTTGATGAAATTGTTTTAGTTGGTGGCGAAAAAACCGTTATTGGTGCTCCTTTTGTTAAAGGTGCTACAGTAACTGGTACTGTTGAAAAACAAGGCCGTGAAAAGAAAGTTGTTACTTTCAAATACAAACCTAAGAAACATTCTCATACAAAACAAGGTCATCGTCAACCATATACTAAGGTTGTTATCGATGCTATTAACGCATAATTTTGAAAGTAGGCTACTAGTATGATACGTGCAGTTATTTCTCGGAGAGATGCCAAAATCATCGATGCGTTTGAAATAACAGGGCATGCTGATTCTGGTGAATATGGTCAAGATATTGTGTGTGCTGCGGTTTCGGTATTGACTATCAATACAGTTAATAGTTTGACCGAACTTGCTAAACTTAATCCTGATGTTGAGATGGATGAAGATAATGGTGGATTAATGAAAGTTAAACTATCAGAATCTGAGTTAAACGATGCTACAGGACAGTTATTTTTAGAAAGTTTAGTTTTAGGACTACAGTCAATTGAGCAAAACTATCAAGATTACATTAAATTAACACTTAAATAATAAGACTATAACAAGGAGGTGCATTGATTATGTTAATGAATTTACAATTTTTCTCACATAAAAAAGGTGGGGGTTCTACTTCTAATGGCCGTGATTCTGTCGGTAGACGTTTAGGCTCAAAAAGAGCTGACGGACAAGAAGTAACAGGTGGTTCAATTCTTTATCGTCAACGTGGAACACGTATTTATCCTGGTGTTAACGTTGGTAAAGGTGGAGATGATACTTTGTTTGCTAAAGTCGATGGTATCGTTCGCTTCGAACGTAAAGGCCGCGATAAGAAACAAGTCTCTGTATACCCTGTAGCTGAATAATAATAACTCAAAGGAAACCTCTTCATTTTATGATAGAGATTTCCTTTTTTTGTACATAAAAGGAGTGTTTAAATGAATTTTGATAGAATTAAACAATTACAATCAACTTTTGAGAAACTCTCGATTGATGCATTTCTAGTGACGGATACGACAAACATATTTTATTTAAGTGGTTTTGAAGGTGATGGTGTATTGTTAATTACTGATACACAACAATTTTTAATCACTGACCTAAGATTTGAATTGGCACTAGAAAATCATGATAAAAAATTAGAAATAAAATTTACGCGTGATTATCTGGGTGCTGTATCTGACATAATTAGTGAAAAAGGATTAACAGTTATGGGATTTGAATCATCAATATCATTTTTAGAGTATGATCAATTAGATGAAATCCTTGTTAGTGATTTGGTGCCATTTACTAATATTGTTGACGAATTACGACGTGTTAAAGATAAGGATGAGCAGATAAAATTAATAAAAGCAGGAAAATTAGCTGATGAAGCTTTCAATTATATTGTGTCGACGATTGAAGTTGGTCAAACAGAAATTGAAATTGCTAATCGGCTAGATAGTTATATCAAAAATTTAGGTACTATGAGTGAATCTTTTGAAACAATTGTAGCAAGCGGTATTCATTCAACATGGCCACATGCAACGGTTTCAAAACGAAAGATTCAAGACCAGGATCTGATTACGATAGATTTTGGCTATTATTACGAGAACTATACATTTGATGTCACAAGGACCATCGCCGTGGGATCGATATCTGATGAATTAAAACATATCTACGAGTCTGTTTTAACGACACAAGAACGAGTGATTTCATTAATTAAACCGGGAATAAAATTAAGTGAATTAGCTAGAGTTGCTAATGAAACAATCGCCGATGCAGGATATGGTAAATATTTTAATCATGGGATTGGGCATGGAATTGGCCTATCAATTCATGAATTACCTAATATTAAATTGGATGATTCAAACAGTGTTTTGCAAGCAGGCGACGTCATTACAATTGAACCAGGGATTTATGTACCAAACCTTAGTGGGGTTCGAATTGAGGATGATATTTTAGTGACTGAGAATGGCTATCAAATGTTAACGAATTCTTCTAAAAAATTAATGATAATATAGACTTTAACTTGCTTTTATATGTCCATTATTGCTATTATTAGAACTATGAGATACACGAGATAGTAGGAGGAATATTATATTATGATGTCCGTTAATGAATTTAAAAATGGTGTTACAATCGAAGTTGATGGTGATTTATGGCGTGTTGTTGAATTTCAACATGTTAAACCGGGTAAAGGTTCTGCTTTTGTTCGATCAAAACTAAAGAATCTCCGTACAGGTGCTGCTCAAGAAAAAACATTCCGTGCTGGTGAAAAAGTTCAAAAAGCACAAATTGATAATAAAAAAATGCAATATCTTTATGCTGATGGTAACAACTATGTATTTATGGATATGGATACATATGAACAATTAGAATTACCAGAAGAACGCGTGCATGAACAATTAAATTATTTGAAAGAAAACTTAATTGTTAATGTTATTATGTTTGGCACTGAAACACTTGGTGTTGACGTTCCTAATACAGTTGAATTAAAAGTAGCATCAACTGAAGCGGGTATTAAAGGTAATACACAATCTGGTGGAACTAAACCTGCTGTTCTTGAAACAGGATTAGTTGTACAAGTGCCATTCTTCGTTAATGAAGATGAAATGTTAATTATTAATACACAAGATGGCACATATATTTCCAGAGCACAATAAATCGACGGAGGTTAAACTTATGGCTGAAGAAACAAATATTGTTTTAAAAAGTACTGAACCTTCTTTGGGTGACATTAAGATTGCACCTGAAGTTATTGAAATTATTGTTGGAATTGCTGCTAACCAAATTGATGGTGTTTACTCAATGCGTGGGACAATTGCTAAAAATTTAACTGAATTATTTGGCCGTAAAAAGTCACTGGGTAAGGGTGTTAAACTTGATTTAACAGATGACCAGTTGAATATTGATGTTTTTGTTTACCTTGATTACGGTGTATCTGTTCCTAAGGTTGCATTAGTGATGCAAGAAAAGATTAAACAACAATTACTATTTATGACAGGTTTAGAAATTATTGAAGTAAATGTTCATGTTGAAGGGGTTATTCCTGAAAAGGAAGCCGATAAGATAGATACTGACGATTTATTTTCAGAAAAAGATGGTGAAAATTAGTGAGTGTAATAGTAACTAGACATACGATTCGCGAAAAAGCATTTCAAGCATTATTTGCGTTAAATTCTAACCCAGATGGTGATAGAGAGGCTATTTATCGTGAATTGTTAGAAGTTCCTGATGAAGAGTCGGCTGTAATTCCACCTTATTTAGAAGCATTAGTTTCAGGTGTTAGTGATAAACAAGCTGAGATAGATTCTGTTATTGAAGAAAATCTAACATCACGCTGGAAACTATCACGCTTAAACAATACGGATTTAATTATTTTGAGATTAGCTATTTACGAAATGAAATACGTAGATGATGTTCCTGCTAAGGTAGCATTGAATGAAGCTTTAGAAATTGCTAAAGAATTTAGTGATGATGAATCAAGAAAATTTGTTAATGGTGTGTTAGATCCAGTTGTTGAAAAAATGCCTGTTGATATTGAAAAAACAAATGAATAATAATGATTGAGAAGTGTTGCATTTTTTGCGACACTTTTTTTTTAGAAATGAATACCTTAAATATGATAAAATGTAAGAAGTAAAAATGGAATAGAGGTGCTAAATTATGGCTAAATTAATTGATGGTAAAAAATTGGCACAAATAACGACGGATAATTTAAAATCTGAGATAGAAGCTTTAAAGAAAAAGAATGTCTTTCCTACATTAGCTGTTATTGTAGTTGGAGAAAATCCAGCAAGTAAAATATATGTTAAGAATAAGCATCGAATTGCTGAATCTATTGGGATAAAATCGATTGTTAAAAGATTACCTGATACGATATCAGAAAAAGAGTTGCTAAATCTCATTAATGACTATAATGATAATTCAGATATTAATGGCATATTAGTACAGTTACCTTTACCGAACCAAATTGATGAAAAAAAGATAACCGAAGCTATTAAACCAGAAAAAGATGTTGATGGATTTCATCCGATAAATATTGGACGATTAGCCATGAATGATCCACTAGCAATTCCATGTACACCACTGGGAATTATGAGAATGTTTAACGCATACAATATTGATTTAGACGGTAAAAATGCAGTTGTTGTTGGCCGCAGTAATATTGTGGGTAAACCAATGGCGGCGTTACTTTTAAACGCTAATGCAACAGTAACGATAACGCATAGTCATACGGAAAATTTATCAGAGATAACTAAACAGGCTGATATTTTAGTCGTTGCAATTGGTCAAGCAAACTTTATTAAAAAAACCGATGTGAAACAAGGTGCTGTAGTCATCGATGTCGGGATGAACCGCTTAGATAGTGGTAAGTTAGCGGGAGATGTCGATAAGGAAGTTGCAGAGGTTGCAGGATATCTGACACCAGTACCAAAAGGGGTTGGACCTATGACGATTGCAATGTTGATGGAACAAACAATTGAATTAACAAAACGGAGTGTTGGCATTGAATAAAGATAATTATTTATCAGTTACATCATTAACAACATATTTGAAGAAAAAATTTGATGCTGATCCTTATCTTGGGACCGTTTATTTAACTGGCGAAATTTCAAATTTAAGACCTCGACCTAATGCGCATCAATATTTTAGTTTAAAAGATGATCATGCTAAAATTAGCGCAATTATGTTCCGTTCAGCTTTTGATAAAATAAAATTTAAACCAGAAGATGGCATGAAAGTTTTAGTTATGGGCCGTATATCTTTATATGAAGCGACAGGTAACTATCAAATATATATTGAGCGAATGGAACCTGATGGTGTTGGTGCGTTATATCAAGCCTATGAGCAGTTAAAAAATAAGCTACAAGCTGAAGGATTATTTTCAGCACCAAAACAGGCATTGGTTAAATATCCTAAACGAATTGCTGTGATTACAAGTCCTTCAGGGGCTGTCATTAAAGATATTATGACAACCGTTAAAAGACGTTACCCGATTGCTCAATTAGTTTTATTTCCTGCGATTGTACAAGGTGACAAAGCAGCTAATGATTTAGTTAAGCGGTTAAAACAAATTAACGAATTAGGCCATTTTGACACGATTATTATTGGTCGAGGCGGTGGCTCAATTGAAGATTTATGGCCATTTAATGAAGAATCTGTTGCAAGGGAAATATTTGCTAGCCAGATTCCAATTATTTCTTCAGTTGGACATGAGACAGACACAACCATTGCTGATTTAGTGGCCGATGTTCGGGCAGCAACGCCAACAGCAGCAGCAGAATTAGCTGTCCCTGTTTACGCCGATGAATTAATTAAGATTAATCAATTAAAATTGAGACTATTACAAGTAACACAAAATATTTTAAGTTTAAGAAGACAACAATTAGATAAGATTCAACAATCATATGTTTTTCAACAACCTAATCGGTTATATGAGGGTTACCTTCAAAACTTAGACAATTTAGCACAACGCTTAATGCAAGTAACAAAACAAATTATCACAATTAAGAAACAACAATTTGAACAAGCTAATGGTCAGTTGCGCTATCAAAATCCGCAACAATTGGTTAGTCAACTGCAAGATCAAGTAAAACAACAAAACAAACAGTTACATCAATTAATGACCTACTTACTTGAAACAAAGAAACAACAGGTTGGCGAAAAAATAAATGCGCTTGATTTATTAAGTCCATTGAAGATTATGGGACGAGGATACAGTTACGTATCTATGGAAGATAAAATTATTAAAAGTATTAATTCAGTGAATATAGATGATAACGTCGTGTTACACCTTACAGATGGTAAAGCATATGCAAAAATTGAAAAAGTTGAAAAAGGAGAATAAAAAATGGCTGAAAAAAAAGCGACATTTGAAGATAACTTAGTAGAACTTGAAAAAATTGTAACAGAACTAGAACAAGGTGATGTTCCTTTAGAAAAAGCATTAACCCAATTTCAAAACGGTGTTAAGTTGAGCTCAAAATTGCAAAAAACATTGGAAAATGCTGAAAAAACATTAACCAGTGTCATGAATGATTCTGGTGAAGAAGTGCCATTCGAACAAGGCTTAGAAAATGAGTAACTTAACTAAATTTTCTGATATCGTATTACCAGAATTTAATCAAATTATGTTGAATCAATTACAGGCTTTAGACACTGAAAAAAAGTTAAAAGAATCGATGACTTATTCAGTTGAAGCGGGTGGTAAACGTATTAGACCACTAATCATTTTTGTTATTTGTCAAATGCTTAATCGTAAACTTGATAAGTCAGTTTATTCTATTGCTGGTGCATTAGAATTAATTCATACCTATTCATTAATTCATGATGATTTGCCTGCGATGGATGATGATAATTTAAGACGTGGTAAACCAACAAACCATATTATTTTTGGTGAAAGCATGGCAATTTTAGCTGGTGATGCACTAAATACATTAGCCTTTGAATGGATCAGTAACGCAGAGTTGCCTGATTCACAAAAGGTATTACTAATGGGTCAACTAGCTAGGTTAGCTGGCCCAGAGGGAATGGTTGGCGGTCAAGTTGCCGATATTGAAGGTGAACAAAAAGAGTTATCATTAGCGCAGTTGAAACAGGTGCATAAGCGTAAAACGGGTGATTTAATTGAATTTTCAGTTTACGCAGGTAGCATACTTGGAAAAGCGACTGACCAACAGCACGTAGCGTTTATGGCATATGGACGTCATTTTGGGTTAGCTTTTCAAATCTATGATGATATTATGGATGTCGTTGGGACATCTGAAGAGATGGGCAAGGCTGTTCATAAAGACAATCAAGAAAATAAAAATACGTATCCTGGACTAATGGGAATTGATCAAGCTTATAGGATGCTCGAAGAAGTAACCAATCAAGCTAAAGATGCTATTCAAACGCTTAAGCAAACAGGGTTGGAGACAGAGTATTTGGAAGAATTGTTACATTACTTTAAATTAAAAAATTAGGAGTCACTATGAAAAAAGAGCGCATTGATGTTTTATTAGTTAAACAAGGGTTATTTGAAACTCGTGAACAGGCCAAACGTGCAGTTATGGCTGGTGAAATTCTGGGTGAGAATGAAGAACGATTGGATAAACCAGGTGTTAAAATTTCTGAAGAAACTGTGCTTCATTTTAAAGGTAAAAAATTACCTTATGTGAGCCGCGGTGGACTTAAATTAGAAAAAGCCCTTAAAGTATTTGATGCAACCGTTCAGGATAAAACGGTCTTAGACATTGGATCATCAACCGGTGGCTTTACCGATGTTGCTTTACAAAATGGCGCAAAATTAAGTTATGCGTTAGATGTTGGTACCAATCAATTAGTTTGGAAATTACGACAAGATCCAAGAGTTGTTGTGATGGAAAATACTAACTTCAGATATAGTAAAAAAGAAGATTTTGAATTTGGACAACCCAATTTTGCAACAATAGATGTATCGTTTATTTCATTACATCTTATTTTACCTGCATTAAAGAAAATTATTACTGAAAATGGGGATGTTGTGGCATTAATAAAACCCCAATTTGAAGCAGGAAAAGAAAATGTTGGAAAACATGGTATTGTACGAGATGAAAAGATTCATCGTCAAGTGCTCGAAGACATTGTTCAATTTTCTATTTCCACTGGATTTAATGTTGCGGATTTAAGCTACTCACCAATTAAGGGTGGCGAAGGTAATATTGAATTTTTAATTCATTTAAAGTCTGCGATAAATGAAATTGGCGAGATTTCGGATAAGGTTAGTATCGATGGCGTATTAACTGCTGCATACGATAACCTGAATGCCGTTAAATAAGGATTTAAAGTGAAGTTCTTTAATAATAATTGAAATTACGTTATACTAACTCTATGGGTGGTAGAGGTTATCGGGTGAGGGGGACTTTAATGAAAAAGCAAGAACGGCAACGTTATGTTCGTGAATTATTGAAGAACAATAATATTGATAAGCAGGAAGATTTTGTGAGTTTGCTTAAAAAACAAGGGATTACAGTCACACAAGCAACTATTTCTAGAGATATTAAAGAAATGCAATTAATTAAAGTGCCATCTGCTGATGGAACTTACAGTTATAATTTACCTGTTCAAAAAAAATTGAATACAGAAAAAAAATTAACTAAAACGTTAAAAGATGCTTTTATATCAACTGATGTTCAAAATGAAATGTGTCTCGTTAAGGTGACGCCAGGAAGTGGTCCAGCAATCGTATCTTTAATTGAACAAATGAATTATTCATTTGTTTTTGGTACTTTAGGCGGAGATGGATCAGCTCTAATTATCTGTCACTCGAACAAAGATGCGTTAAAGTTAAGTAAAATTTTAAATGAGATTGTAACTGAATAGATAGAAATAAAATCTGTGACATTTGTTTCAGATTTTTTCTATTAAAGGGGTGAAAAAAATGTTACAAGAATTGACAATAAAAGATTTTGCCATTATTGATTCTTTGAATATCGATTTCATGGCTAATATGACAGTTTTAACAGGTGAAACTGGTGCGGGTAAATCCATTATCATTGATGCTTTGGGCCTCTTATCAGGTGGTAGAGGGTCCCAAGAATTTATTAGAAAAGATGCAAAAAAAATGGTGCTACAAGGACTCTTTATGCCAACTGAAAACTCAAATACGTTAACGAAGTTGGACCAATTAGGTATTGGCCATGATGATAACTCTGTGATTTTACAACGTGAAATACATAGATCTGGTAAAAATATTTGTCGCATAAACGGTATGTTGGTTAACACGAGTACACTAAAATCAATTGGTGAAACGTTAGTTGATATTCATGGCCAAAATGAACATCAAGAATTAATGCAACAGGATAAGCATTTGGGCATGTTAGATGAATATATTAAAAATGATATTCAAACACTGAAGCATAGTTATCAAGAAGCATTTGAATACTATCAAAACCTAAATAAGTTACAAATAAAAAGACAAACAAATCAAAACGAATGGGCACAACGATTAGATATGTTACATTTTCAAAAAGATGAAATTGAAAGTGCAGATTTAATTGAAAATGAAGAAGACATATTAAGCGCTGAAAAAGAACGTCTAGAAAATTTTCAAACTATTAATCAGTCACTGGATGCAAGTTACCAAGCGTTATCGGGTGATGATGAAAATACAGTTGACCATGTTGGTGTTGCAATGTCTAACATGCTAAAAATTGATAATTTAGATAGTGAATATAAAGACTTAGCAGAACGGTTGTCGTCAGCCTATTATATGCTGCAGGATGCATCTAGTGACCTATTGCGTCAGTTAGACTCCCTGGAATGGGATGAGCAACGATTAAATGAGATTGAAAATAGGCTTGAATTAATTGTACAATTAAAACACAAATATGGTGATTCTGTTGAAAAAATATTAGCTTATTTGAGTCTTATATCTGAAGAATTAATTGAAATGGAAGCAACTGAAGGTAATGCAGATGATTTAGATAATCAAGTTAATTTAGCTAGAAAAGAAGCCCATAAATTGGCTGATAAATTAACTAATGTTCGAAAAAAAGCAGCCATCATTCTACAAAAAGAAGTGCATAAACAGTTAAGTGAGTTGTATATGGACAAAGCCGTTTTTGAAGTTAAATTTGATTCACTCAATCAGTTAAATAGTACCGGACAAGATAAAGTTGAATTTTATATTCAAACAAATGTTGGGGAAACAATGGGGCCATTAGCTAAGATTGCTTCTGGTGGTGAACTTTCTCGAATGATGTTAGCGTTAAAGACAATTTTTTCTAGGACGCAAGGTGTCACAAGTATTATATTTGATGAAGTTGATACAGGAGTTAGTGGACGTGTTGCCCAGGCAATTGCTGAAAAAATTAATCAAATTGCCCAACAATCACAAGTTCTATGTATCACACATTTGCCACAGGTTGCTGCAATTAGCGAGCACCATTACTTTATAGCTAAAGAAGTGATTTGTGAACGTACAGAAACATCTATTAAATTGTTATCTAAGGAAGATCGTATTCAAGAAATTGCTCGAATGCTTGCCGGTTCTGAGATTACACCTTTAACTGTTAAACATGCTGAAGAATTACTAAATACGGCACAAAAAAAATAATTAAAACCAAGGTACTACTATGAATAGATGATTGGTTAGTTATAAAAAAGGAGAGTACTAATATGCTTAAGTTTGATAAAATATCAAAAATTTATAAAGGTAATAAAGCTGTAGATAATTTTAATTTGGAAGTTCAAGATGGTGAATTCATTTGTTTCATCGGAACATCTGGTTCAGGTAAAACAACTACTATGAGAATGATTAACCGTATGTTGACACAAACAGAAGGTACAATCACTATTGATGGTAAAGATATAGCCAAAATGGATCCCGTTAAATTACGTCGTAAAATCGGATATGTTATTCAAAATATTGGTTTAATGCCACATATGACTATTCGTGAAAATATTACATTAGTACCAAAATTATTAAAATGGCCTGAAGAAAAAAGAGATGAACGCGCTAAAGAAATGATTAAATTAGTTGAACTACCAGAATCATATTTAGACCGTTACCCATCTGAACTTTCTGGTGGGCAACAACAAAGAATCGGAGTTGTCAGAGCTTTAGCTGCTGATCAAGATATTATCTTGATGGATGAACCTTTTGGTGCGCTTGATCCTATTACTAGAGAAGCTTTACAAGATTTAGTTAAAGATTTACAAGAACGTTTAGGTAAGACATTCGTTTTTGTTACTCATGATATGGATGAAGCTTTAAAATTAGCAACACGAATTGTTGTTATGTCTGAAGGAAAGATTGTTCAAGCAGATACACCCGATAATATTTTGAAAAATCCAGCAAATAAATTTGTTGAAAACTTGATTGGTCAAGATAGACTTATCCAAGCTCGTCCAAGTATTACAACTGTTGGTCAAGTTATGTTAGCTAACCCAGTTTCAATTACACCAGGTAAGTCATTAGTAACAGCTATTCGTTTAATGCATGATCGTCGAGTTGATACGTTGTTAGTTACTGATGATGCTGGTATTTTAAAGGGTTATATTGATATTGAAAGCTTAGATTATAGTTTCAATACATCAAGTAGTGTCAGCGATATTATGAACAAAGATATTTTCTATGTTAAAGAAGATTCATTAGTTCGTGATACTGTTGAACGTATTTTAAAACGTGGATTTAAAAATGTACCTGTTATTAATAAAGATGGTATATTAGTCGGAATTGTAACCCGCGCTACCCTAGTTGATATTGTTTATGATGCACTTTGGGGTGATGAAAATAGTGCTTCTCATGAAGAAGTAACTAAAATAATGACGTCAGACTCAGGTACAGATACCGATGAAACTAGCCCAAGTTCAACGAAGGAGGGTTAATAATGACTTCATTTTTACAAGAATATGGGGCAATGATTGTCTCAAAATTATGGGAACATATTGAAATTTCAGGAATGGCATTATTTTTTGGAGTAGCAATAGCTGTTCCTTTAGGAATTTTACTAACAAGATTACCTAAGACAGCCAATATTGTAATTGCAATTGCTAGTATGTTGCAAACAATTCCTGCTTTAGCTTTACTAGCCATGATGATTCCTTTATTTGGGATTGGTAAGTTACCAGCTGTTGTAGCATTATTTATCTATTCGTTGTTACCAATATTAAGAAATACGTATATTGGTATTAAAGAAGTGGATCCAGTGTTAAAAGACGCTGCTAAAGGGATGGGTATGACTAATTTGCAGTCGATTCTGCAAGTTGAATTAGTTATGGCATCTCAGGTTATTATGTCTGGAATTCGTTTAGCTGCAACTTATGTAATTGCTTGGGCAACATTAGCTTCATATATTGGTGCTGGTGGCTTAGGGGATATGATTTTTAATGGATTAAATTTGTATCAACCAAAATTAATTTTAGGCGGTACAATTCCAGTTATCTTATTAGCCTTACTAGTTGATTTTATACTTGGACAGGTTGAAAAAAAGGTAGCACCAAAAACAACAAGAAATTAAGGAGGCTTTAACATGAAAATTACGATGAAAAAAATACTTGTTAGCTTAAGCCTTCTGTTTGCCGGTGTGAGTCTATCAAGTTGTGGGTTTCCTGGTTTAACAGGTGGCTCTGAATCGACAATTAAAATTGTCGCACAATCAACGACGGAATCTCAAATTATTGGATCAATGCTACAACAATTGATTGAACATGAATCAGATAATCAAGTAGAACTGATAAATAATTTAGGTTCTGGTACATTAAGTTTTAATGCACTCAAAAACGGTGATGCAGATATATCATCTGCTAGATATACAGGAACTGACTTAAGTGCGGTATTAAATAAACCAGTAGAAAAAGATACCGTTAAAGCTAATAAAATAGTTAAAGATGGATTCGAAAATAGATTCCAAATGAAATGGTTTGATAGTTTAGGTTTTGCTGATACTTATGCATTTATGGTTACAAAAGAGACAGCTAAAAAGTACAATTTAAACACAGTATCTGATTTAAGAAAAATTGAATCTAAATTAACAGTCGGTGTTGATGCCAACTGGATTAGCCGTGTAGGTGATGGTTACGATGGTTTCCAAAAAGAATATAATATTAAATTTGGTAACATTTATCCTATGCAGATTGGATTAGTCTATAGCGCTTTGGCAAAGGGTAAAATGGATGTTGTTCTTGGATATTCAACTGATGGCCGAATTAAGAGTTATGATCTGAAAATTTTGAAGGATGATCGTCACTTCTTCCCACCATATTCAGCAAGCCTTGTTGCAAATGATTCTATCTTGAAGGAACATCCTGAATTAACACCGCTTATTGATCGACTTAAAAACAAAATTAATTTATCAACAATGCAATCATTAAATTACAAAGTTGATAATGATTTTTACGAACCAGCAGTAGTTGCAAAACAATTCTTAGAAGAACATCATTACTTCGAAAAGGCGGGTGATTAATATGAATACTTTTGATCAATTGATGTCTTATTTTAGTAATAATGGGTTATATGTTTTACAAGAATTTACAAGACATTTTTTAATTTCAATATATGGTGTGATAATTGCTGCAATTATTGGGATTCCAATCGGAATTTTTATCTCAAAACATCATAGATTGAGCGATGTAGCAATAGGTGCTGCTAATGTTATTCAAACTGTACCATCATTAGCAATGTTATCTATTATTATGTTGGGACTAGGTTTAGGTGTTAATACAGTTATTGTAACTGTTGCACTTTACTCACTATTACCTATTTTAAAAAATACGTATTCAGGGATGATTAATGTTGATCCTGGCGTTCTTGATTCTGGTAAAGGGATGGGAATGACGAGACTTCAAATCCTTTATATGATTGAGTTACCGTTATCATTATCAGTTATCATGGCCGGAATTAGAAATGCATTAGTTGTTGCAATTGGTATTACAGCAATTGGTTCATTTATTGGTGCAGGTGGACTTGGAGATATTATTATCCGAGGAACAAATGCAACTGATGGAGCAGCTATTATTTTAGCTGGTGCATTGCCAACAGCTCTAATGGCCGTTATTGCTGATGCAATTTTGGCACTTATTCAAAGAAAATTTGATCCAACAACAATTAAACGTAAATAAAAAAATGGTCATTTTCTAGTTGTTATAGAAAGTGACCATTTTTATATTGAATCGATTAAAGCGATATAACGGAGTTGATTATCAGTAAGAAGGTAAGTGATATTCGTATATTGCGTTTTAAATATTAATTGATTAGAACCAGAACGTCGGTGTAAGGTACCACGAAGTTCTTGGAATTCTTTTTGAAATCCAGTTGGATTTAATTGTAAAATAATTGTTTTTTTCATTTTTAAAACTTTTTCTGTAAAGAGTGCTAATTGAAATTGAGGCATTTGTGGTCTTAAAATAAAGTCATCTAAATCAAAAATTTTATGATATGAATATTGTAGTGTTGAGCCAATAGTTTGAATTGTTGTTTGTTGTTTATTTTGCATAATAAAGTTCCTCCCCGAACGTTTGTTTGTATTTTCATTATACGAACAAACGTTCGGTAAAGCAAGTGTTAATTTATAATATATTTAAAAGATGACAACAGCGCATAAAAAGCTTGAATAATAGCCGTAAAAAGTGCATACTATTTATTAATACTTATCTTAGAGGAGTTTACAAATTTAATGGCTAATCGTGGAATGTTGATCGTACTATCTGGTCCATCAGGGGTCGGTAAAGGAACCGTAAGAAAAGCAATTTTTGACCAAGCTGACAATAAGTTTCTTTATTCAATTTCAATGACCACTCGTAAAATGCGAGAAGGCGAAGTTGATGGTGTTGACTATCATTTTGTATCAAAAGAAGAATTTGAGAATGAAATTTCAACGGGCGGTATGTTAGAATACGCCAAGTATGTTGACAATTACTATGGAACACCGTTAAAATATGTAAATAAGATGCTTGACGCTGGTCAAGATGTCTTTCTTGAAATTGAAGTACAAGGTGCTATGCAAGTTCGAGAAAAAATTTCTGATGGTTTATTTATTTTCTTAACGCCACCTGATTTGATGGAATTAAGACAAAGAATTACAGGACGTGGAACGGATGATTCTGCAACTATTGATAAACGAATGACAAAAGCCATTGGTGAGATTGATATGATGCAGAATTACGATTACGCGGTTGTTAATGATGAAATAAATGATGCTGTTGAAAAAATTCAAACGATTATTAAAGCTGAACGTTGGCGTGTAAAACGATTTTTACCTGACTATAGAAAACAATTAGGAGATGTATTTAAATGATTTTATATCCTTCAGTAGATGACTTATTGAAACAAGTAGATTCAAGATACTCATTAATTATGTTAGCAAGTAAACGTGCCCATGAATTAGATGCTGGCGCTCTACCAATGCTTTCTAATTACAAATCAAAAAAGAATGTTGGACGTGCTTTGGAAGAAGTTGTTACTGGTGATTTAATTATTGATCCAGTTGAAAAAGAAGATATTCGTTAATCTGATTAAATGAAAAGGAGTTAAGACAAGCTAATTGTCCTAACTCCTATTTTATTTCTTAGAAAATTGATACAATAGAGAATAGAATAAATTCGGTATGGGGGCGACATGAAATGACACTTGAAAATAAAAAAATCGGTCTTGTTGTAACAGGTGGTATTGCAGCGTATAAAAGTTTGGGATTAGTCCGAGCACTAATTAAACAAGGTGCTAGCGTTCGAGTTGCGATGACCAAAGCTGCAACTGAATTTGTAACACCCTTGAGTTTTGAAACGTTGAGTAAAAATAGGGTGTTAACTGATTTATTTTCAGGAAAAGAGTCTGAGCATGTTGCACATATTGAATTTGCAGACTGGGCAGAATTAATGGTTATTGCACCAGCGACAGCAAACATTATCGCAAAAATGGCCAATGGTATCGCAGATGATTTTGTTTCAACCACTTTATTAGCAACTGAGGCACAAAAAATTGTTGTGCCCGCAATGAATGAACATATGCTAATGAATTCTGCTACACAACGTAATCTTAAATTTTTAGGACGAAATAACATTCAGATTATTGAACCAGAAATAGGCTTTTTAGCAGAAGGTTATTCAGGTAAGGGACGTTTTCCCGAATTAAATGTGATAATGTCAGTTATTCAAACTTCCTTTGAGGATAGTGACAAACCATTAGAAGGTAAAAATGTCTTAGTGACAGCTGGTGGTACACGAGAACGAATCGATCCAGTTCGTTTTATCGCTAATGATTCTTCTGGTAAAATGGGTTTCGCAATTGCGATTGAAGCGCAAAAGTTAGGTGCTAATGTCACCTTAATTAGCGGAATAAGCCAGTTGCCAGACCCAATTGGCGTGACAACAATTAGAGTTACAACTGCGTTAGAGTTATCTGAAGCTATCAATAAGCGATTTGATGACCAAAATATTTTGATAATGGCAGCAGCTGTTTCAGATTATCGTGTACAAAATGTTGCAGATCAGAAAATAAAAAAAGCTGAATCTACTTTAACGTTAATATTAGAAAAAAATCCAGATATTTTAAAACATTTGGGCCAAATTAAGCAAAATCAGTATTTAGTCGGATTTGCTGCGGAAACCCAAAACGGACTAGAAAATGCACAAGAAAAATTAGAAAAGAAAAATTTAGATTTATTGGTTTTAAATGATGTCTCAAATTCTGCCATTGGATTTAATAGCAATGATAATGAGGTAACACTGCTTAGACCAAACAGAAAAAATGATTTCATAAAGCAAACAAGTAAAAAGCAAATTGCTAAGGAATTATTAGCTACTATTATAAGCGATGTAGTAAAATAAGCAGTTAATTAAATGAAAGGAGGTTTCAGTATGTCACAATATGCAAAAATTATCGTTGATGTTCCTACGATGCAAACGGACCAGCCATATACGTATTCAATCCCAGCAGTATTAACAAATCAGATTGAGATTGGCATGCGGGTTATTGTACCATTTGGGAATGGTAAACGATTGGTTCAAGGATTTGTAATTGATCTTTTTGATAAGAATGAGTTCGATGGTCATGTAAAAGATATTCAATCAGTCGTTGATTTAAGACCTGTTGTGAATACTGAATTATTAGACTTATCTGAGTGGATAGCTAATGAAACCTTTTCCTTCCGTATAACTGCCTTACAAATGGTTTTACCGAGTGTCATGCGTGCAACCTATAAAAAGCGAGTTCGTTTAATTGACGAAATTGATGAAGATTTACAAGATAAATTATTTCAAGGTCAAGATTCTATTGAATTTGATCCAGAACATATGGATGCTCAAATAATTAAAGAATTATTACAACTTACCAAGGCTGAAAAGGCTGAGATGATTTATGAAGTTGGCAATAAAGCTAAAGTTAAAATGCAAATATCAATCCAACCAAAACTTGGATTCGAAGCATATGAAAATATTCGAAGTGGTTTACGTAAAAATGCTAAACAACAGCACTTATTGATTGACTATCTACAATCACTCACTGAAGATAGCTTGATTCCTCAGAAACAAGTTGTTGAGGAAATAGGCGTGACACCTGCAACAATTACAGCTGGAGCAAAAAATGGTTGGCTTGAAAAAGTTGAGACTGAGGTATATCGGGACCCATATAAAGACACAATTATTGAGCCAACCAATATGCAAGAATTAACCTCAGATCAAGAGGTTGCGGTGCTAGCTGTCGATGAGGCTATTAAAAGTGGAACTAATACAACATTTTTACTTCAAGGTGTGACGGGGAGTGGGAAAACAGAAGTTTATTTGCAGACAATCGCAAAAGCGCTAGAACTTAGAAAAACAGCTTTGATGCTTGTACCAGAAATAGCTTTGACACCCCAAATGGTTAAGCGAGTTAAATCACGATTTGGTAATCTAGTTGCGGTCCTGCATAGCGGTTTGTCTGACGGTGAGCGTTATGATGAATGGCGCCGGATTGAGCGTAAAGAAGCGCAAGTAGTTGTCGGTGCACGTTCAGCCGTTTTTGCACCATTAGATAATATTGGCGTTATTATTGTTGATGAAGAGCATGAATCGAGCTATAAACAAGATGAAACACCAAGGTATCATGCAAGGGATGTTGTTCTTTGGAGAAGTAAAAGACATCAGTGTCCTGTCATATTGGGTAGTGCAACACCATCCCTCGAATCTCGTGCTAGAGCTCAAAAAGGCGTGTATGAGTGGTTACAATTACCTCAACGTATAAATGGTCATCCCATGCCAGAAGTTACGCTAATTGATATGAGAGAAGAAATGAAAAAGACTGGTGAGAGTAATTTTTCTGAGCCACTTAGACATGAAATTACTAAGCGCCTTGAGAAAAATGAACAGACTGTTTTAATGTTAAATCGTCGTGGGTTTTCATCTTTCGTAATGTGCCGAGATTGTGGATTCGTGCTACCTTGTCCTAACTGTGATACTTCTTTAACATTGCATATGGATACTCATACAATGAAATGTCATTATTGTGGACATGAAGAAGGTATTCCTAAAACTTGTCCTAACTGTCATAGTCGAAAAATTAGATATTATGGTACAGGTACGCAAAAAGTTGAAGAAGAACTTAAAACGTTATATCCAGAGGCTAAAATTTTACGAATGGACGTTGATACGACACGTAAAAAAGGCGCACACGAAAAAATCCTAGCTAAATTTGGCGCAAAAGAAGCTGATATTTTATTGGGTACACAAATGATTGCGAAAGGGTTAGACTTTCCTGATGTGACGTTAGTTGGCGTTCTTAATGCAGATACAGCACTTAGTTTGCCTGATTTTAGATCAAGTGAAAGAACGTTCCAATTATTAACCCAAGTGAGCGGTCGAGCTGGTCGAGCTGAAAAAGAAGGACATGTTATTATCCAAACTTTTAATCCAGATCACTACGCGATTCAATATGCGAAGCATCATGACTATGAATCATTTTATAAAAAAGAAATGTCAGTTCGACATATGGAAAATTATCCACCATATTATTATACAATTCAGCTCACTGCTAGTTATACGGATGAGGCTGGAGCAGCGAAAAAAATGTTAGAAGCAGTTCAATTTTTAAAACCAGTGTTATCAAAGAATGCGATTATTCTTGGACCAACACCAAAATCAATTATGCGTGTTAATAATCGTTTTTATTATCAAGTGGTTATTAAGTATAAATCAGAAGGTCAATTAAAAGAACGACTAAGAGAGTTAATGACTAAATCTCAAGCCGAAGTTCGAAAAGGTTTAAAATTAACGATTGATTCTGAACCAGTAAACTTTATTTAAATTAAGGAGATATTATGACGTCAATTGTATTTATGGGAACACCAGAATTTTCAGCTCCAATTTTAGAAAGTTTAATTGAAAACGGCTATGACGTGAAAGCTGTTATGACACAACCAGATCGAATGGTTGGGCGAAAACGTATTTTAACGCAATCACCAGTAAAACAAGTTGCAGTAAAACATGGTATTGAGGTATTACAACCAGAAAAATTAAGTGGCAGCGATGAAATGGCCAAAGTAATTGCAATGGCACCCGATTTTTTGGTAACTGCAGCATTTGGACAATTTTTACCAACAAAATTATTAGAATCTGCTAAAATTGGTGCAATAAACGTCCATGGTTCACTATTACCTAAATATCGTGGTGGCGCACCAATTCAATATGCTATTATGAATGGTGAACAAGAAACAGGTATTACCATTATTTATATGGTTAAAAAAATGGATGCTGGAAATATTATTAGCCGTCGTGCAATTAAAATTGAAAATAATGATGATACTGGTTCAATGTTTGAAAAATTAAGTTTATTAGGTAAGGAACTATTACTTGAAACATTACCAAAACTAATTGATGGTACAAGTGAATCAACACCACAAAATGAAGATAAAGTAACCTTTTCACCTACCATTAAACCAGAAGAAGAAGCCCTTGATTTTTCAAAAACGGCTAATGAAATAGACTGGAAAATTCGTAGCTTAAGACCGGTACCTGGTGCATATACGATTTTAAAGGGTAAGAGAACTAAAATATGGGATATAACTGTACTAGATAAAAAAACTATTTTATCTGCTGGAAAAGTAGTTGAAGTAGCTAAAAAATCACTTGAAATTGCTTGTGGTGATGGGACCGTATTAGCTATTAATTCGCTTCAACCAGATGGTAAATCAAAACAAACCATTGTCGACTACCTAAACGGTAGTGGGCAAGGAATAAAAGAAGGACAACAGGTGATTGATGTATGACAACTGATTTAAAAACGACACCCCGATTCTTAGCAGTTGATCTTTTAACAAGAGTTGCTAAACAAGGGACGTATTCAAATATTGCGTTGAACCAAGTGATTAAGAATAATCATATGGAAGTTCGGGATGCTCATTTATTAACACAACTAGTTTACGGTGTTATCCAAAGACGTCTCACTTTAGAATATTGGTTGGCACCATTTGTTAAAAATCCTAGCAAAATGGATAATTGGGTTCAAGAATTACTATTGAGTGCCATTTATCAGATGCATTATCTTGATAAAATTCCAACTCGCGCAATTTTTAATGAATCAATTGAAATTGCAAAACGAAAAGGCCATGCAGGTACGCGTAAATTTGTTACTGGTGTTTTACATGCAATTGAGCGTGAAGGTATCCGTCCTGTTTCTGAAATTAAAGATGATATTGAACGTTTGAGTATTGAAAGTAGTACACCAGTTTGGTTGGTAAACGAATTAATTAAACAAGTAGGCTTAGAAAAAGCGACACATTTGTTGGCTTCAATCAATGAAGCACCTGATCAATCTGTTAGAGTAAATACAGCTAAAGCAACTGTCGAAGAAGTCATTGAAAAAATGGAAAATGAAGGCTTTGAGGTGAAACGTAGTCAAGTTTCACCAGTTGGGTTATTAGTGACTAATGGATTTGCTCCTGATAGTGGCGTTTATCACGATGGGTTAATTACGATTCAAGATGAAAGTGCAATGTTAGTTGCTGACGCAATGAATATTCAACCAGGTGATAAAGTTTTAGATGCATGTGCCGCACCAGGTGGAAAAACAACCCATATTGCATCATTCCTAGATGAAACTTTATTTGGTGAAGTTGTAGGGTTAGATATTCATGCACACAAAGTTAAATTAATCGGTGATAATGCTAAACGTTTAGGTTTATCTAGTGTTGTTGAGGAGATGGTATTAGATGCACGTTTAATTTCAGAAGAATTTGATAATGAATATTTTGATTCAATTCTTGTTGATGCACCTTGTTCTGGAATTGGATTATTACGTCGTAAACCAGAAATTAAATATGAAAAAACATTAGCTGATTCAAATAATTTACAAAAAATTCAATTAGCTATTTTAGACAAAGTGGCACCAACTTTGAAAAAAGGTGGTCGCTTAACTTATAGTACATGTACTATTTTAGATATTGAAAATAAGGATGTTGTTAACCAGTTTGTTGAAACTCATCCTGAATTTAAAGTGATTGAAACGCCAACTGCTTTGGCATTAAAAGAAAATAGAGACGATAAAGAATTAACTATTTATCCGGATGATTATCATTCAGATGGATTTTTCATTACATGTTTAGAAAAACAACTTTAGACTCGAGGTGTAAGAATGAAAGTTGCCTATCAAACAGATGTAGGTAGTGTCAGAGAAAATAATGAAGATTACGTCGGTGTCTTTCACAATAAAAGTGGTATTTCTTTTGTGATGGTTGCAGATGGTATCGGTGGTCATTTGGGCGGAGATGTTGCTTCAGAAATGGCCGTTTCACACATGGGATTTCGATTTGAAGGAACTAATTTTAGCCAGCCCAGTGATGCAATTAAATGGATAACCAAAGAAGTAGAGATGGAAAATAAACAAATTATTGAAAAGTCTAATCAATATGAAGATCTTTCAGGTATGGGCACAACAATGGTATGTGCCATATTCTTTGAAGAAAAATATATTGTTGCCAATATTGGTGATAGCCGAGGATACTTATTACGTGACAAAGAACTTTATCAATTAACTGAAGATCATTCAGTAGTGAATGAATTAATTAAGCGTGGCGAACTAACCGTAGAAGATGCTAAAAATTATCCGCAAAAGAATATGATTACAAGAAGTTTAGGTATCTCGTCAGATGCTGATGCTGATATTGCGGTTAATGATTCTGAGTCGGGTGATTTATTATTATTATGCACAGATGGCTTAACTAATATGGTCTCTGATGATGAAATCAAGACGGTCTTAAAAAATACTACAACTGTTGAAGAAAAAGGCTCGGAATTAATTAGATTGGCCAATAAGGCAGGCGGATTAGATAACATTACCGCACTCCTGGTTAGCAATGATCGGGGGATAGTGTAATGAAACCTGATACAATTTTTAATGAACGTTATAAAATAATAAATTCATTAGGCGAAGGTGGCATGGCAAATGTCTATCTTGCGACTGATTTAATTTTGGATCGACCAGTAGCTGTTAAAGTATTGCGAGTCGATTTAAGGGATGATCAAGATACTGTTAGACGTTTTAAACGTGAGGCATTGGCAACAACTGAATTGGTTCATCCAAATATTGTGAATGTTTATGATGTCGGTGAAGTAGACGGACTGCAATTTATGGTCATGGAATATGTGCCGGGACATGATTTAAAAACATATATAGCAAAAAGGTTCCCAATTCCATATCAAGTTGTGATTGATATTATGACTCAAATTTTATCAGCTGTAGAAGTAGCACATGATCACAGTATTATTCATCGTGATTTAAAACCACAAAATATTTTAATAGATGCAGATGGTAATGCTAAAATTACAGATTTTGGTATTGCTGTGGCATTGGCTGATCATTCGTTAACACAAACTAATACTTTATTGGGTTCTGTTCATTATCTTTCGCCAGAACAGGCTAGAGGTAGCATGGCAACAAAACAATCTGATATCTATTCGCTTGGTATTATTTTGTATGAAATGTTAACTGGGCGAGTTCCTTTTGAAGGTGAAACAGCTGTTTCAATTGCCCTAAAACATTTTCAAAGTGATGTGCCATCTGTTCGGGAATTTGATCCTAATATTCCGCAGTCTCTTGAAAATGTTGTTTTACAAGCAACAAGTAAAGTACCGCGAGATAGGTTCCAATCTGCTGGAGAAATGTCAATTGCTTTGCGAGAATCTTTGGCTAAAAAAAATGTGGCAAAGTGGCAGCCTGAAGAGGTTATCAGTGGTGAAACTAAAGTATTGCCGGTATTTGATAAGCAGACTGTAGAAACACTTAGTCCGAATCAGGAACCAGATGTAAAAAAAGATACGAAAAAGAAAATGAGTCGTCGTAAAAAATGGACTATCGGCGCAATCATTTTTGCTTTTGTCGCTCTTATTCTGGGTGGTGCGATTCTTGCAATGAGTTCACCAAAAGAAGTTAAGGTCCCTGATTTAAGCGGAATGACAGTTAGTGAAGCAAAATCAAATTTAGCAGACAAAAATTTGAAACTTGGTAAAATTACTCGAACAAATAGTGAAACCGTTGATAGTGGTAATATCATTAATTCAACACCTAAGAAGAATGAAATAATTCGAGAAAAAAATCAGGTTGATGTAATGGTATCAAAGGGAAAAGCTAAGATAACAATCGAGAATTACGTTGGTAGTAATTATGAGGATGTTAAAACAACGTTAGAAAATGATGGCTTTAAAGTTGAAAAAGAAACGGAAGAGTCAGAATCTGTGACTGAAAATGAAATTATGGCGCAAGATGTCACAGCGGGTGATAAGGTAGTTCCGAGTGATACAGTGATTACATTGACAGTTAGTTCAGGTCCTAAAGTGTATACACTTAGAGATTTAACAGGATATACAAGAAAAAGTGTTCAGGATTATACAAGCGAATTAGGTGGTAATCTGACAATTAGCGAGGCCTACTCAGATTCAGTTGACAAAGGTCAAGTTATTAAACAATCACCAGCAGAAGGAAGCTCTTTTTCTAAAGGTGATCGATTATCAGTTGTTATTTCTAAAGGAAAAAAAGTCACAACTGATGAATTTACCAGGACTATATCTGTTCCATTCAAATCAATTGTGTCAGAAAGTTCAAGTTCAGTTGATGAAGAAAAAGATACGGATGAGGACAAAGACTCGTCGTCAGATGATAGTTCCAGCTCTAGTTCAAGTTCTTCAGAATCAAAAGCAGATGAAAATGCTATTGAAATTTATATTGAAGACAAAACACATAACATTGATGATATTTATGAACGGAAAACAATTACAAAAGATACTGATTTTAAATTATCATTTGTTTTAGATTCTGGAAAAGCAGGAAAATATAAAATTTTGCGTGATGGTGAAGTAATTGCGGAAAATGATAATGTAACTAAAAATTAAATAAAAGATGTGGTAAAATTAGATTAGAGGGTAAACTTCTAATCTATTTTTTAATTAATCATATAAAACGGTTACATGAGTCCAGTTAAAGGAGGTTAATTTATTGGTAACAGGTCAGATTAGACAATCATTAAGTGGCTTTTACGACGTTGATGTCGAAGGCGAAACTTATCGAACAAGGGCTCGAGGTAATTTTAGAAATTCTAACCAGGCACCACTAGTTGGCGATTGGGTTGACTTCAAAGCTGAAAATAAAAAAGAAGGCTATATTCTTAATATTCATGATCGAGAAAACAGCTTAATTCGACCACCAGTAGCTAATATTGATGAAGCAATTGTTGTAACGTCATGTGTTGAACCAGCATTTTCAAGCAATCTATTAGATAGACAATTAATTATGCTAGAATCGCATCATGTTAAGCCAGTCTTATACTTTTCAAAGGGCGATTTAATTCCTGAAGAGAAAGTAGTTGAAATAAGCAGTATTATTGAAGCTTATAGTCAAATCTATCCAACATTTTTTCCATTTGGTAAAAATGAAGATGTTGTGGTTAAAGAATTACAAGATACCTTTCCGGGTAAAATTGCAGTCGTAATGGGTCAGACTGGTGCAGGAAAATCAACATTACTAAATAAAATTATGCCAGAGTTGGAGTTGCAGACGGCTGAGATATCAAAAGCCTTACATCGTGGTAAACATACTACTCGTAAGGTAACATTAATGCCTATTGCAGGTGGGCTAATTGCTGATACACCTGGATTTTCTTCTTTTGATTTATTTGATATGTCAAAAGAAGAGTTACCAAAGTTATTTCCAGAATTAAATGAACTATCTGTTGGCTGTAAATTTAGAGGTTGTTTGCATATTAAGGAGCCTAAATGTGCAGTTAAAGCAGCACTTGAACAAGGTAATTTATTACAGAGTCGGTACAAAAATTATTTACAATTTAATCAATTAATTGTTGATCAAAAACCAAACTATAAGAAATGAGATGACCAAAATGAAATTATCACCTTCTATTTTAAGCGCTAATTTTGCAAACTTGGAAAAGGATATTAAAGTTGTTGATCAAGCTGGTGCAGAATATTTACATATTGATATTATGGATGGCCATTTTGTGCCTAATTTAACTTTTGGTGCAAACGTCGTTGAAGCAATTAGACCATTAACAAAAATGGTTTTGGATTGTCATTTGATGGTAGAAAATCCAGAATCTTATATTGAAGAATTTGCTGCGGCAGGTGCTGATATTATTGGGGTTCATGTTGAATCAACTCCCCATATTTTTGGTGTTATTCAACATATTAAAAAATTAGGTGTGAAAGCTGAAGTGGTTATTAACCCAGGAACATCCCTAGAGACAATTAAACAAATTTTGCCACTTGTTGATCAAGTATTAGTGATGACTGTTAACCCTGGATTTGGGGGACAATCATTTATTCCAGAAATGAAACGTAAAATTGACCAATTAGACCGTATCAAACAAGTTCAAAATTATGATTTTGATATTGAAGTTGATGGTGGTGTTAATGATCAAACGATTAAGGAATGTCTTGATAGTGGTGCAACAGTCGCAGTAGCTGGTTCATACATCTACAATAGTGATAATCCAACTGAACAAATTAATAAGTTAAGAGAAGCAACCAAATGAAACTCAATATCTTAGTCGGTGGACCTAAGGAACAGTGGCCTAAGGAATTAGTGGATGGTAACGTTCGTGGACCGTGGATTGGTGTTGACAGAGGTGCATTGCGATTAATAAAACTAGGTATTACACCTGAGCTATCGATTGGTGATTTCGATTCAATGACTGAAAGTGAATTTAATTTAGTATCTAATCATAGTAAAAAAATTAAAATAGCTAATCCTGAAAAAGATGATACAGATACTGAATTTGCTTTGAGAGAAGCCATATCTGAATTTGAGTTTGATTCAGTGACGATTTATGGCGCTACAGGTGGTCGAATTGATCATTTATTGGCTAATTTGTTTTTTATTTTTAGAGAGCCATTTAATACAATGTTTGAAAAAATTTGTTTAGTTGATAAACAAAATTCAATTCGATTCTTTAAATCTGGTAAGTATCAGTTAATAAAAGAAGATGATAAAAAATATCTTGCATTTATTCCACTGTCACCAGTTAAAAAATTGAGTTTAATAGATGAGAAGTATACATTGAATCAAATTAATTTTGTGAACCCGATTTCATTAGCAAGTAATGAATTTATGGGGGATACAGGTGAGTTTAGTTTTGAATCTGGTATTATTATTGTGATTCAAAGTCGTGATGACGAAAAATAGAGCAAAAAAAAAGACTTAGCATAAATGCTGAGTCTTTTTAAATTGAATTAAACACGGGTAACTTTACCTGACTTTAAAGCGCGAGCAGATACATAAACTCTTTTAGGTTTACCATCAACTAAGATGCGAACTTTTTGTAAATTAGGTTTCCAGCTACGGTTTGTTTGGTTCAATGCATGAGAACGTTTCTTACCGAAAGTAGTCTTACGTCCTGTAATAAAATCTTTTGCCATATTCATATCCTCCTCTGCAATTCACTTAAAAAGCAAAGCTATGCTTACTTACCTAAACAAAAATATCATATTTAGCCATATAATGCAATACTTTTCTTTCAAGTAAATTTGCTTGACAGCTTGAAATTCCCGAAGGTAGGGGAATAGAATTTTCTTAGATGCTATTTTTCTTTTATTCTACCATATCCTATGATAAAATACTCTTATTGATTGTGTGAAAATATAAGGAGGCTATTCTTATGGCTGTTAAGATCAAAACGCAATTCGGTACGATTGATATTGATAATGAAGTTATTGCGACAGTTGTCGGCGGTGCCGCAACTGAAATTTTTGGGATTGTCGGAATGGCAAGTAAAAACCAAATTCGTGACAATGTGAATGAAATTTTAAGAAGAGATAATTATTCTAGAGGTGTTGTTGTTCGCCAGGAAGATAATGGTGTTGCTATTGATGTCTACATTATTGTTGGCTATGGCACAAAAATATCTGAAGTTTGTCGTAATGTTCAAGAAAAAGTGAAGTATAATTTAGAAACAATGCTAGGTGTATCTGCTAATTCAGTTAACGTGTTAGTACAAGGCGTTCGCGTACTAGGCGATTAGTAACTAGCTATTTTAGTAGTGACCAAGGAGGAAAAAGAAGTGACTGTTACGAAAATTACGGACCAAGAATTTAGAAAAATGGTCCAAATTAGCTCACAACGATTGGCTAAAAATGCCGAATTTATTAATTCATTGAATGTATTTCCAGTGCCAGATGGTGATACAGGTACAAATATGAACCTTTCGTTCGCAAGTGGGGCAAAGTATGTTCAAGATTCACCTTCTGAACATGTTGGTGAACTATCTTCGATTTTAGCTAAAGGTTTACTGATGGGTGCTCGAGGCAACTCAGGCGTTATTTTATCACAAATTTTTAGAGGCTTTTATAAACGGATCCAAGCTAAAGAGGTTTTAACTGCTACTGATTTGTCAGATGCTTTGACAGGTGGCGTAGAAGTCGCGTATAAAGCCGTTATGAAACCAACTGAAGGAACTATTTTAACAGTTGCAAGAGAAGCCGCTAAGGCTGCAAATAAAGCTGCCTCTGAGAGCGATGATGTTATCGTCGTTATGGAAGCAACTTATGTAGCTGCTAAAAAAGCATTAGCAACAACACCGGATTTATTACCTGTTTTAAAAGAGGTTGGTGTTGTTGATTCAGGTGGTCAAGGATTAACATTTGTTTATGAAGGTTTCTTTGATGCCTTAACTGGTAAGGAAACAATTAGTGAAGAATACAAACCAAATGAAAAAGAAATGGATGAAATGGTTAATGCCAGTCACCATCAGAGTGTTCAAAGTAAATTAAGTACTGAAGATATTAAATTTGGTTATTGTACAGAAATCATGCTTAAATTGGGTGCTGGTCGTTTAGTTGATCGTAAATTTGATTATGATGAATTTAGAAATCATTTAAGTGAAATTGGTGATTCTCTTCTTGTTGTGGCCGATGATGAAGTTGTTAAAGTTCACGTACATACAGAAAATCCTGGTGAAGTGATGACTTATGGTCAACATTATGGTTCATTAATCAAAGTTAAGGTTGATAATATGCGTCAACAACATGAGACAATTTTGGAAAATGATGAAGAAGAGACTGAAGAAACAAGTGAAACTGCAGTACCTAGCGAAATTGCAGTTATTTCAATTTCATCTGGTTCTGGTGTTGCGACACTTTTCAAAAGTTTAGGCGTTTCTTATATTTTAAGTGGTGGTCAAACAATGAATCCAAGTACGGAAGATATTGTTAAGGCAATTGAAGCAACTAAAGCTAAAAATGTGATTATTTTACCTAATAATAAAAATATTTTCTTAGCTGCTGAACAAGCTGTTGAAGTTTCAACAGTTCCAACAGTTGTTGTACCAAGTCGTACAATCGCTCAAGGAATGACAGCAATGCTTGGTTTTAATATTGATAGTACATTAGAAGAAAACAAAGATGCTATGATTGAAAACTTGGATACAGTAACTTCTGGTCAAGTAACAATTGCAGTTAGAGATACAACAATTGAAGGTATTGAGATTAAAAAAGATAATTATATGGGTATTATTGATGGTAGCATCAAAGTAACCGATAATGATCGTAAAAAAGTTGCAATTGAAATGACTAAAGAAATGTTGGATGAAGACAGCGAAATTATCACAATTATTGTGGGTGAAGACGGTTCTGAGGACGAAGCTAAAGAAATCGAAGAAGCCATTTATGAAATTGATGAAGATTTAGAAGTCGAAATTCACGAAGGAGACCAACCGGTCTATCCATACCTAATTTCAGTTGAATAAATAGTAAAAAGTAAAGGTGGGATGAGACTATGTTCTCTCCTGCTTTTTATATTCCGTAGAAAGTGAGGTATCATAATGTCATCATTGAATGATTCAGTTAGTGTTTTAACTGGTGTTGGGCCTAAAAAATTGACTGCACTTAATCAATTAGGAATTAATACAATCATAGATTTATTAACATTTTATCCGTATCGTTATGACGATTTAAAAGCAAAAAAATTATCTGAAATTACTGATCAAGAAAAAGTAACTCTAAAAGGAATTGTCTCTTCTGAACCAGTTTTAATTCGGTTTGGTCAGAAAAGAAATCTGTTAAACGTTAGATTACTAATTGATAGTGATAATATAACCGTTAGTTTTTTTAATCAGCCTTTTTTGCAAAAACAATTTGAGATTGGTAAAGAAGTAGCTGTGTATGGTAAATGGGATGATAAAAGAAAAAGTTTATCTGGGATGAAGTTATTGACGAAGCAAAATGATGATAGGTTATCAGCGATATATCGTTCTTCCAAAGATATTCATCAATCGGCAATTCGACAGTTAATTACACAAGCATTTGAGCAATATGCGAATCAAATTGATTCAATATTACCAAATGACCTGATTAAAAAGTATCGTTTAATTGATTGTAAGACGATGTTACATGATATTCACTTTCCACAGGATGAAAAAGATTTTCATGATGCCAAACGGACGGCTATTTTTGAAGAGTTCTTTTTATTTCAATTGAAATTACAGTATATTAAAAGAAATGATACTAAAAATGATGGTATTAAAATTAACTATCAAAATAATGAATTGAAAAAATTCATTCAGACGTTACCATTTGAATTAACGGCAGCTCAAAAAAGAGTCGTTAATGAAATTTGTTCAGACATGAAACAACCAATCCATATGAATCGATTACTTCAAGGTGATGTTGGATCAGGTAAAACAATTGTTGCAGCAATTGTGATGTACGCGGCTATTACGGCGGGCTATCAAGCCGTTTTAATGGCGCCAACAGAAATATTAGCTGAACAACATGCCAATAACATGGCTACCTTATTCGCAGATTTCCCAGTTAATGTTGCACTTTTAACTGGGTCAATGAAAGTTAAAGCTAGACGTGAACTATTAGCACATCTTGAATCAGGTGAGGTTAATTTAATTATTGGAACACATGCGATTATTCAACCTGATGTGTCATTCAGTCGCGTTGGATTAGTTATTACTGATGAGCAACACCGATTTGGTGTGAATCAACGTCGCATTTTAAGAGAGAAGGGGGCTGAACCGGACGTTTTAGCAATGACGGCCACGCCAATCCCTAGGACGCTAGCAATCACTGCTTATGGCGAAATGGATGTTTCTACGATTAATGAACTACCTGCAGGACGCCAACCTATTTCGACATCTTGGTTAAAGAGTTCTCAAGTAGGTAAAGGAATCGATCTCATTAAAGAACAGTTGATTCAAGGCTCACAAGCTTATATTATTACACCACTAATTGATGAATCTGAAACACTAGATTTAAAAAATGCATTAGCTTTATACGAAAATATGAAAGAAATATTTGAGCCAAAATATAAAGTTGGATTACTGCATGGCAAAATGAAGAATGATGAAAAGGATCAGATTATGGCCGATTTTAAGGCCAATAAATATCAAATATTGGTTTCAACAACGGTTATCGAAGTCGGCGTTGATGTACCTAATGCTACTGTGATGATGATTCATAATGCTGAACGGTTTGGGTTAGCGCAATTACATCAATTACGAGGTCGGGTTGGCCGTGGTAAGAAAGCATCTTATTGTATTTTAATTGCTGATCCTAAAAATGATTTTGGAAGACAGCGCATGCAAATTATGACAGAGACAACAGACGGTTTCGTCATTTCGCAAAAAGATTTAGAGTTGCGAGGTGCTGGCGATGTATTAGGCCGTAAGCAATCTGGAATACCTGATTTTAAAATCGGTGATCCCATAGGTGATATCAATGCATTACAAGTGGCCCAACAAGAAGCGCACGAAATAGTTTTTAGAGATGACTTTGAAAGTAATCCTGAATTTAAACCACTAAACGATTATTTAAAAAACCATCAAAATACAGATTTAAAATTCGATTAAATAAGTTAGGAGAATATAATTATGAAGTTAGCAGTTGATGCAATGGGCGGCGATTTTGCACCGCAATCAATCGTCGAGGGCGTTGAACGTGCTAGAGACGAAGATAGCACCATTCAATTTACGTTGTACGGAGATGAAAAAAGAATTCGTGAATTCTTAAAAGATGATAAAAATATCACAATTGTTCACACGGATGAGGAAATTGATGGGAATGATGAACCAGTTAAGGCAATTCGTTCAAAGAAAAAAGCATCAATGGTCTTAGCAGCTCAATCTGTTAAAGATGGTGAGAATGATGCCGTATTTTCATGCGGTAATACAGGGGCACTACTTGCTGCTGGTTTGTTTATAATTGGCCGTATTAAGGGTATTCCACGACCTGGTTTATTAGCAACATTGCCAGTTATTTCTAGTGATAATACTGTAAATTTATTAGATGCTGGAGCCAATGCGGATAGTAAACCTGAACACTTGCATCAATATGCTGTCTTAGGTAACTATTACGCTAAAAATGTTCGCCATATTAGTAATCCTAAAATTGGTTTATTAAATAATGGGACAGAACCACATAAAGGCAACAAAGTGACGCAAGAAGCGTACCAATTATTACAAAACGATACCGAATTAAATTTTGTGGGTAATATTGAATCTAATGATTTGCTTTCTGGTAAAGCTGATATTGTTGTTTCTGACGGATTTACAGGTAATGCTGTTTTAAAATCCGTTGAAGGGACAGCTTTAGGAATGTTTTCATTACTCAGAAGTGCCATTATGAGTGGTGGCTTGCGTGCTAAAATTGGTGCACTTTTACTGAAACCAAGTTTAAAACAATTGAAGAATAAAATGGATTCACCTAAGTATGGCGGTGCGGTTTTACTAGGTATTAAAGCACCAGTTGTAAAATCACATGGATCAAGTAAGGCTGAAGTTGTTTATTACACAATTAACCAAATCAATGATATGGTTAATACAGATGTAGTACCTAATATTGTTAACTATTTTGAAAAGGAAACTAGTGAAAATAAAATTAACTAGACATTTCTCTGAAAAATGGTTAAAATTACGTCATGATTCAAAAGGAGGCTATTGGAATGACAGAAGAAGAAATTTTTGGAAAAATTGTTAAAATTATAGACGAACATTTTGATTTGCCAGTAGAAAAAATTACGAATGACTTAGATTTTAAAAAGGATTTAGATGCAGATTCAATTGATGTTGTTGAGTTCGTTTTAGAACTTGAAGATACATTTGGTGCAGAAATTTCTGATGAAGATGCAGAAAGTTTAACAACTGTCGGAGACGTTGTCACTTTTATTAAAGCTAACCAAAAATAATAATTCAACACGTATATTAAATCGTTCATTAAAAGCGTTAGACAATGATATTTGTCAGCGCTTTTTTTGTATGGAGTACCTTTTAGTGATTAAAACAGGTATAATTGTAAGAGCAATAATGATAATAACGGAGGATAATAATGATTAAAGGTTTAAATGAAATGTTAGCAGAAGATTTTAATATTAAATTTGTGAATACGGATTTATTAGATGAAGCATTCACACAGGCATCATATGTAAATGAACATCCCAAAGAAAATTTAAAATTTTATGAACGAATTGAATTTTTAGGAGACGCTGTTTTACAATTAACAGTTTCAGAATATTTATATCAGCGGTATACAATGCTGCCACAAGGGAAATTAACGCGTCTAAGAGCTGCAATGGTATGTGAAGAGAGTTTCAGCGCATTTGCTAAAGAATGCCGATTTGATGAATTTATTCGTTTAGGTAAAGGTGAAGAAAAATCAAATGCACGTCAAAGACCTGCGTTATTATGTGATATTTTTGAATCTTTTGTAGGAGCGCTTTATCAAGATCAAGGTAAATTAGCTGTTGAAACATTTATCAGGAAAGTTATTTTTCCAAAATTAGACTTAGGCTGGTTTGACCATGTTATGGATTATAAAACGTCGCTACAAGAGTTTTTACAAAAAGATGGTGATGTTGTCATTACCTATGATGTTGTTGATGACCTTGGTCCAGAGCATGACAGACAATATGTTATGTCTGTCAGTGCTGATGGCAAAATCATTGGACAAGGGGCAGGACATTCTAAAAAAGTTGCAGAACAACAAGCAGCAAGTAATGCATTAGGATTACTCAGAAAGTAAAAATGTTCAGGGGGTTAGTGACGGATGAAATTAGAGTCTTTAGTCATTAATGGTTTTAAATCATTTGCAGACAAAACAACAATTGAATTTAAAGACGGGATGACTGGTATTGTCGGTCCTAACGGTAGCGGTAAAAGTAATATTATTGAAGCAATTCGCTGGGTACTTGGTGAACAATCAGCCAAAAATTTACGTGGAAATAAAATGCCTGACGTTATATTTGCTGGTTCAGGGAACAGATCAGCAGTTAATCGTGCTGAAGTTAGTATTATTTTTGATAATTCTGATTTTTATATTCAAGATAATCCTGAAAAAATAACCGTTACAAGACGATTATTTAGAGATGGTGTCAGCGAGTTTTTAATTAATCAAAAGCAGTGTCGTCTTAAAGATATAACCAATCTATTCATGGATACTGGTCTTGGAAAAGAGTCATTTTCAATCATTTCTCAGGGTAGAGTTGCTGAAATTTTTAATAGTAAGCCCGAAGACAGACGTTCGATTATTGAAGAAGTTGCTGGTGTTTTAAAATATAAACAAGAAAAAAATATTGCCACTCGCCAATTAGAAGAAACAAAAGGTCATCTTAACCGGGTTTCTGATATTATTTTTGAACTTAAAGGACAAGTTGAACCTTTACGTGAGCAAAGTAGTTTGGCAAAGGATTATTTATCTCAAAAAAAGCAATTTGATGAGTTAGAACTTAGTCGGTTGGTTAAAGAAATTAAAAGGCAATCGCAACTAAAAAGGGATGTCACACATTCGTTAGATAAGTTACTTGAAATGGATAGTGATTATAAGACTAAGGTCACTGTAAAAGAACATGAAATTGCAGGTTATCGCTCAGAACTAGAGAATATTGAAAAAATGATTGATCATACACAAAACAAACTATTAGATTTAACAATTAATAAAGAACGGTTGATGGGTCAAAGTAATATATCAACTCAAAAAAAAGATTTTGAAAAGCAAAAAATAACAGAATTAAAAAAAGAACAAGAATCGGTGAATGAACAAATTATTTTGAAACAAGAGTCATTAGCTAATTTAGATAAGCGGTCATTAGCTTTACAGAAAAATATTACTGATGAGAACATGTTTATTGAAGCGATTGATAAAACGTTAGAAACAGCGGATATTTCTGGACAAGATCGTTCAAAAGAATTAAGGCGCGTTGTTAATGATACTATTCAACAACGTACACGATTACAAAGTGAGAATGAGTTTTTACAAAAAACATTAAATTTTGATTCACAGGCTAAGGTTAATGATGACTTATTAGCTACTGAACAAGAGTATTTAACACAAGCAAAAAACGATTTTAAAACTAAAAAAACTGAATTTAATTTGATTGATAATAAATTAATTAATGAAGAAAAAGAATTAGCTAAATTAAAGATTGCCTTGAAAAAAAATAACGATTCTTACGAGGCACAGCAACGTAGATGGTTTGAAGCATCAAACGTTTTAGTACAGGCGAAAAATAAAAAGGATAATCTACTTTTGACGCAAAATAGTTATAACGGCTATTATCAAGGCGTTAAAGCAATTTTAAAAGAAAAAAATAAGTTTCCTGGTTTATATGGTTCAGTGGCAGAATTAATTACGGTCCCAAAGGAAATTAATCAAGCAATAGAGACAGCATTGGGTGCGCAATTACAACAGGTAGTTGTGCAAGAAGAGTCTGTTGCAAAGAATGCAATTAAATTTTTAACGGATAATAAATTTGGTCGGGCAACATTTTTGCCTATTTCAGCTATTAAGGGACGTTCTATCGGTGATGCACAACGTTTCGTCTTAAAGTATGAAGGAGTCATCGGTATTGCGTCAGAGTTAATTAAAGTTGAACCTCAATTTATTGAAATTAGTCAGTATTTGCTAGGGACAACAATTATCGTTGAAGATATGGATACGGCAATTAAAGTTAGTCGTGATTTGAATCATCGAGTTAAAGTTGTCACACGGACTGGAGAAGTAATAAATGCAGGTGGTGCAATAACTGGTGGTAAACAGCAACATACCAGTGGATTGTTAAATCAGAAGCAAACTATTCTACAATTAGATGAAAGTATCCAAAAAATGCAACAAGAATTAGAGGCTCGTGAAGTTCGTGGCAATGAAGCTAGAGTGACTGTTGAAAAGCAAAAAGAAATGATCGAGTCGCTTGAATTGATTGTTGTTGATTTAAAAAGTCAATATCAAACAACACAATCTAAATTAACAACTAGTCGGTTAATTTTAGAACAGCAAGAACTTAAAACGACTGAAAAATATGATGAATTTGAAAAAAATCAAACTGATAAAATTAATAACCAAATAAAATTTAAAGACAATGAACAAAAAATTATTGAATTAGCACGACAAATACAAGTAGCAAATAATGATATTTCTGATATTGACTTACAATTAAAAAATAGTAATCAATTTGAACAGCAGCAACAAGTTAAGAAACAAAACCATCGTGAAAGTTTATTAGTATTCCAAGAACAATTAAAACAGCAACACGCTAATGTTATGCTGCTGAATAACGATATTCAGGAATTAGTTGATAAAGCTACATTGATAAATCAACAACATCAAGACTTACTCAGAAATACCGAAAATAGTCAGGTGAAAGAAAAAGATATCCAAAAAGAATTACAAGAATTTCAAAGGCAAGCAGAAGAAGCCGATTTAAAGTTAGCTGATTTTAAAAAGAACAGAACTAATATTAATCAAACTTTAACTGAAGAAAATAGCCATTTATCTCGTTTATCTGAGTTGCAGAGAAATATTATTGCAGATAAAATCAAAGCTGAAAATCAACAACAACAACTTAATGAGTCGCTTGATGAGTTTCTAGCTAAGCTAGCTAGTGATTTTCAACAGACTTTTGAAGAGGCTGAAAAATTAGAAAGTCAGCAACCTCTTGAACAAATTTTGGCGCAACAAAAATTATTGAGAAAAGGGCTAAAAGAAATTGGTGAGGTTAATGTGGCCTCGATTGATGAATTTGAAAGAGTTAATGAACGTTACTCATTCTTATTAGACCAACAAAATGATTTATTAGAAGCCGATGAACAATTAAAGAAAACTATGATGGATATGGATACTGAAGTTGAAAAAAGATTTAAAGCTAGTTTTATTGATATCTCTAAGAAATTTGAGGAGATATTCCCTGTTATGTTTGGTGGTGGTAAAGCTAGATTAGAATTAACTGATCCAGAAAATCTTTTAACAACTGGAATTGATATTCTAGCGCAGCCGCCTGGTAAAAAAGTTCAAAGTTTGAGTTTACTTTCTGGCGGAGAACAAGCTTTGACCGCAATTACGCTACTATTTGCTATTTTAAGAGTAAAACCAGTTCCTTTTTGTATCTTGGATGAAGCAGAAGCTGCGCTTGACGATGCAAATGTAGCTCGATTTGCTAGTTATCTAAAATCATTTCATCAAGAAACGCAATTTATTGTGATAACGCATCGAAATGGAACAATGGTTGAAGCTAATATTTTGTATGGTGTTACAATGCAAGAGTCTGGTATCTCTAAAATGGTTTCGGTATCATTAGACAAAACGGTTTGATATACTAATAAAAGATTAGGAGGCGCTACAGATGGGAATATTTAGTAGAATTAAGCAAGCTTTTACAGGTGAAGAACCAGAATCATCTGAACAAGAAAAATATGATAAAGGCCTTGAAAAATCAAGAAAAACCTTTGGACAACGCTTAAACTCACTGTTTGCTAATTTTAGAACAGTCGATGAAGATTTTTTTGAAGAGTTAGAAGAAACTTTAATTGAAGCTGATGTTGGATTTGAAACGGCTATGAAAATTAGCCGTGAGTTACAAGAAGAAGTTAAATTAAGAAATGTAAGCAATCCAGATGCTGTTTCTGCAGCAATTATTGAAAAATTGGTAGATTTGTATGAATCAGAGGGTAAAGACGAAGATAATTCTATTGCGCAAGCTGAATCAGGTCCAACTGTTATTTTATTTGTTGGTGTTAATGGCGTTGGTAAAACAACAACTATTGGGAAACTAGCACACCGTTATCATGAAGAAGGCAAAAAAGTACTCTTAGCTGCTGGAGATACATTTAGAGCGGGTGCAATAGAACAACTTGCTGAATGGAGCCGTCGTGTTGATGTCGATATCGTTCGTGGACCAGAAAAAAGTGATCCAGCCTCTGTTATTTTTGACGCGGTAAAACGTGCCAAAGAAGAAGATTACGATATTTTACTAGTTGATACAGCTGGTCGTTTGCAGAATAAAGTTAACTTGATGAATGAATTAGATAAAATTAAACGAATCATTTCTCGAGAAATTCCAGATGCACCTCATGAAGTTTTACTTGTTTTGGATGCAACAATGGGTCAAAATGCTTTAATCCAAGCTAAACAATTTAAAGAAACAACTGATGTGAGTGGTATTGTATTAACTAAGCTAGATGGAACTGCTCGTGGTGGTATCGTGTTAGCCATTCGTAATGAAATGCATTTACCAGTAAAACTTGCTGGATTAGGTGAGCAAATGGATGACTTACGTGATTTTAATGCAGAAGATTTCATTTATGGTTTGTTTAAAGGACTTATTCAAGAACAACCTGAATCAACAGAAGAATAATCTTAGAAGTCAGATTAAACTAATCGGACTTCTTTTTGCTATTGACGTTTAGGGCTAAAATCGGTACCCTTCTAAGTAGGACTGAATGAAACAAAAACGAAGGAGTTTTTTTAGTGGCGATTGATAAAACAAATCGAGTAAATGCATTGTTTGAATTTTATGAGTCATTATTAACTAAAAAACAGGCTGAATATATGGCCATGTACTATGGTGATGATTTTTCACTTGGTGAGATTGCGGACAATTTTGATGTTAGTCGGCAAGCCGTTTATGATAATATCAAACGAACAGAAAAAATTTTAGAAGATTATGAAGATAAGTTGAATTTGTATCATAATTTTATTCAACGTAATGAAAAATTAGACCAAATTAAGCAATACACAGATAGTACTTATAAAGAGGATCAAAAATTAACCGATCTAATTAATCAATTAGAAGAATTAGACGAAGAGTAAGGGTAGGTAGTTAAAAATGGCATTTGAAGGATTAACAGAAAGATTACAAAATGCGATGACGAAACTCCGTCGCAAAGGTAAAATATCTGAAACTGATTTAAAAGAGGTTATGCGTGAAATTCGCTTAGCCTTACTTGAAGCCGATGTTAACTTTACAGTGGTTAAAGAGTTCGTTAAGGTTGTTCGTGAACGTGCAATTGGTGCGGAAGTACTTGAGAGTTTAACGTCATCACAACAAATCGTCAAAATTGTAAATGAAGAATTAACTAAAGTCATGGGTGAAACAGCTGTTCCATTGAACAAGTCATCTAAAATACCAACAATTATTATGATGGTTGGTTTACAAGGGGCTGGTAAAACAACCACAGCTGGTAAACTTGCTTTAACATTAAAAAAAGAAGAAAATGCGAGACCTTTAATGATAGCAGCCGATATTTATCGTCCAGCTGCTATCGACCAATTACAAGTTTTAGGTCGAGATTTGGAAATACCTGTTTTTGAATTGGGTACAAAAGTAAACCCTGTTGAAATTGTTCGACAAGGTTTAGCACAAGCTGCAGAAAATAAAAATGATTACATTATTATTGATACAGCTGGTCGTTTACAAATTGATGAAACGCTAATGGACGAATTAGCTCAAATTAAGGCCTTAGCGAACCCAAATGAAATTCTTTTGACTGTTGATTCAATGACTGGACAAAGTGCGGTAGATGTTGCTAAAGGCTTTAATGAACAATTAGATGTTACTGGTGTCGTCTTAACTAAATTAGATGGTGACACTCGTGGTGGTGCTGCGTTATCAATTCGTTCAGTGACGGGTAAACCAATTAAATTTATCGGACAAGGTGAAAAATTAACTGATTTGGACGTATTCTATCCAGATCGTATGGCATCAAGAATTTTAGGCATGGGTGATATGCTCACGCTGATTGAAAAAGCACAACAAGATTTTGATGAAAATGAATCAGCTAAAATGGCTGAAAAATTTCAAGAAAATACATTTGATTTTAATGATTTTTTAAGTCAAATGGATCAATTACAAAAAATGGGTCCTATGGAAGATATTATGAAGATGATTCCAGGGATGGCTAATAATCCAGCTATGAAGAATGTTAAAATGGATCCCAAGGATATTGACCATATGCGTGCGACAGTATACTCAATGACACCTAAAGAACGCGAAAATCCAGACATCTTGAACCCCAGTCGTCGACGACGTATTGCTGCTGGTGCAGGTCGTCCAATTGTTGAAGTTAACCGAATGATTAAGCAATTTGGCGAAATGAAGAAAATGATGAAGAAAATGAATAGCGGTAATTTTGAAGGTATGGAAGGGATGCTTGGCAAGGGCGTAACAGGTCGCTTAGCTAAGATGTCTATGAATTCTATGGTTCGTAAGAACAAGAAAAACAAGAAAAAACGTATGAAGAAAAATAAAAACTCTAGAAAATAATCATTAAATAACCAATACTGGTATGGCTTAAGGGACATTTTGATAATTTATTTTAACTGTCAAGAAAAAAACCTTTACAAGCTGATAAATAACTGGTATATTAATTATTGTTGAAGTAGATATCAGGAGGTGTATATTAATGTCAGTAAAAATTCGTTTAAAACGTATGGGTTCTAAAAAGAGACCGTTCTACCGTGTCGTTGTAGCTGATTCACGTTCACCACGTGATGGCCGTTTCATCGAAAACGTTGGTACTTACAACCCATTAACAGAACCACAAACAGTAACACTTGAAGAAGAAAGTATTTTAAACTGGTTGAACAATGGTGCACAACCATCAGATACTGTACGTAACATTCTTTCAAATGCAGGCATCATGAAGAAATTCCATGAAGCTAAATTCTCTAAAAAATAAGGACGATTAAATGACTGAAGCAGAAGTGACAAGTTTAATTTTAACAATTGTCAAACCGCTTGTTGAAAATCCTGATGATGTCCAAATAGGACAGAAACAAGATGATCATTATGTCTATTTTGAATTATCTGTGAATTCAGATGATATTGGCCGTATTATTGGGAAGCACGGACAAGTTGCGCAAGCTATTAGAACAATAATCTATGGTGTGCGTTTAACAAGTTCGAAACGAGTGCGTCTAAACATATTAGATTAAAATAGTAACTCTTGAATGAAGCAGCAATGTTTTGTTTGGGAGTTTTTATTTTACAATAAAAAGGAGTAAATATGGATTATTATCAAGTAGGAACAATCGTCAATACTCATGGAATCAAAGGAGAAGTTAGAGTTATGGCTACAACTGACTTCGTTTCTGAGCGTTTTAAAAAGGGAACCGTCTTGTATCTGTTTGATAAGAGCGGAAAACAAGTTATTTCGTTAACGGTTATGACCTATAGACATCATAAAAATTTTGAACTCGTGACGTTTGAAGGATTACAAGATATTAACCTGGTTGAGAAGTATAAAGGATTAGATCTTAAAGTCGCTGATAAAGGTCTTCGGGAATTAGAAGAAGGTAATTACTATTACCATCAAATTATCGGCTTAGATGTCCAAAATGAAAATGAAGAAAAAATTGGCTCTATTTATGAAATTTTAAGCCCAGGAGCTAATGACGTTTGGGTTGTTAAGCGTCAGGGACAGGGTGATTTATTGTTACCAGTTATTAAAGATGTTATAAAAACTGTCGATATTGATAACAATATTGTAACGGTTGAACTTTTAGAAGGATTGGACGACTAAATATGAAAATTGATGTTTTGAGTTTATTTCCAGAAATGTTTGATGGTCCCATGAAACAATCAATTGTTGGTAAGGCAATTGATAAGGACGTTCTTGATTTAAAAATTACTAATTTTAGAGATTTTACAACTGATAAACAAAATCATGTGGACGATTACCCATATGGTGGTGGTGCAGGTATGTTATTACAAGCACAGCCAGTTTTTGACACTTTAGAAGCTGTTCAAAAGGAATCTGACACAAAAGGTAAAGTTATCCTTTTAGATCCAGCAGGACGTAAATTTGACCAAAATGTGGCTGAAGAATTTGCGAAAGAAGAACATCTAACATTTATTTGTGGTCACTATGAAGGCTATGATGAACGTATCCGCGAACTTGTAACTGATGAGGTTTCACTTGGTGATTACATTTTAACGGGTGGGGAACTAGGAGCCATGGTCATGATTGATGCGACTGTTCGATTGTTACCTGAAGTTTTAGGCAATAAAGAATCTGCTCCCGGAGATTCATTTTCAAACGGCTTGTTAGAATATCCGCAATATACACGGCCAGCTGATTTTAGAGGGATGAAAGTTCCTGAAGTTCTAACAAATGGGAATCATAAATTAATCGATGAATGGCGTCAAAAAGAATCATTGAGACGAACATTTGAGAGAAGACCAGATTTGTTGAAAGATATTCAATTATCTAAACAACAAGTTGAATGGTTAGCTGACATAAAATCTGGAAAGTAAAGGAAATAACCTTTACGCCTATAAAGTAATATGATACAATTTTAAAAGTGGTTAAAAGCCACATAAAATTACGATATTCCGCTGGCATAGTGAATGTGAATGAATTTCTGTTGAAAAGGAGATCCAAATTATGAGTCCAATGATCGCAAAACTTACAGAAGCACAATTACGTACAGATATTCCTGAGTTCCGCCCAGGTGATACTGTTCGAGTTCACGCCCGTGTTGTTGAAGGCACACGTGAACGTATCCAACTTTTCGAAGGTGTCGTTTTAAAACGCCGTGGTAAAGGTATTAGTTCAAGTTACACTGTTCGTAAAATTAGTAACGGTGTCGGTGTTGAACGTACTTTCCCATTGCATTCACCTCGTGTTGCTAAAATTGAAGTTATCCGTCATGGTCGTGTTCGTCGTGCTAAATTGTACTACTTACGTGCCCTTAATGGTAAAGCTGCTCGTATTAAAGAAGCTCGCCGTTAGATTGACGTTGAAAAGCCTTGGTAATCAAGGCTTTTTTATTTGTCTAAAAATTTGGTAGACCTATATAATTGAACCTTGCTTCAAAAAGTCGCATTAAAGTCGCTAAAAGGGGCAGAAAAGGGGCAGAAATTATAAGTTTTCGATTTCTAATTAAAGTTTATAATTAATATTTTCAATAACATATAGATATATTTTTATCAATTTTTTAATTCTTTTTGTGCATTACGGAAAAAAGTATTAATTTAAGAGGCTGGCTTTTTTAAGTTTTTAAAGTATTAACTTAGATTAATATTATAGTTAAATTATTTGAAGTAACATTAAAATTATGATAGCGTTAGATTGTTGTTAATGAAAAAGTATTAAAGTAATAGCTATTTTAATGAAGTTTTGTTCAGTATTATTAGTACCTAATCATATTTATGCTCAGGATACATTTATGAGCCGTGATATAACTAAAGCATATAATATAGGAGTCAAAGAGGGTAAAATTAAGCAATAGGATATGAACTATCAAGAGTTTTATGATTTGTGTAGTTCATCTATTTGGCCTGTATATGAAAATCAAGTTAAGCCGGGTGCTAAAACTACTCTTACTGAAATGATTGCATAAGATGACAAAGCAAAGCATGCGAGCAAGAAAGATTTTTTTCAGCAATATACAAAAAGGGTGCTCATGTTGAGGCATATAGAAAAAAGAAACATTATGGATTGCTTGGCAATTTTAGTAGTCCGTTCAAGCCAAATGATATTCATAAAATAACATCATAATAATCTGAGAGAGGGGTTTTAAAATGAAAGTAATTAAAGAAGCAAGCGGATGGATACTTCGGGGACTACTTCTTTTTAGTGGATTATGTTATGGTGGTCTCATTTATCCAAGTATAGTAATACATGGAAAATTAGCGCCATTTTCATATTATTTTGGAGGCACATTATGGGACGATTTGGCAGTGGTCATGGGATTATTAACATTTTTATTGTTAATAATCCTAGCTATAATGCCTAATAGATATTTAAAACGTTTTTGGAAATATTTTTTTATTATTACAGTGAGTATATTAGTACTTTCACTCCCAGGTGGTGCATTTTTGTTATTAACTATAATTCCTTTGTGGGAACTGATTATTATATTGGTAATAGAATGGGGAATTACATTAGGGCTTTTGTTTATAATCAAAAGCGTAGATTAAATTGGGTCTGCGTCAAATAGTGATGGTGAGACAATAAACGTCTAATCTAATTAAGGGAAATCCAAAAGGATTTCCTTTTTTTAGTTATGAATTAATAAAATTCTTTCAAAAAGATGATGTCAGTTTCCGAAACCGTAACTGCTACGTTTAAGTGTTTTAATTTTTCGATTAAGTCCTTCTATAGGACCGTTTTAATAAGTTGAAGATAAAAATATTTTCAATATAATGTGGATTCTTTATGAAAGTGGTTATTACAGTATCCATTTCACTGTTATTTGGTTGATAGTTTTCTAATAACTGAGTTTTTAAAGATTTATATTCTCTATTTTTATGATCAATTATCTGATTTAAAGTATCTATACGAACACAATCTAAGGCTTTACCAGCCAGTTAAACTAAATGAAAACGATCAATAATTATTTAAGCATTTGGGAATAGTTGATGAATGATACTTTGATATTGAGCATTCAGGTCTACAACAACAGAGGTTACAAATTGTCTTTCTTTTAGAATATATGCATTAAAAAAATGTTCCTTAATAACACTGTTAAAACGATTAGGCAGTATCGCTACAAAATTATGTGTTTCAGCATCAATCGCACTTTGACATGAAGCCCAAATAAAGCGTTGGTTCCGTAATCGCAAATGAAATTCATAGCCATTTACGCTAGAAATTCTAGCATTAACTAAACGTGTTCCATTTTTGATCATAGTTAAATAGCCACAATCTGGGTCTCTTGGAGGTATGTATGTTAATGGTGCATCTATGATATTAACTTTTCTTTTACGTGATACTATTCTAACAAAATCATCGGAAACGTTAATTTTCTTAATATTTTCGTCTTCTGTTCCTAATAGTAATAGTGCGGAATTAATTGTGATCATCAGCATCCCTCGCTTTTGATTATGTTTTGCAACTTAATCATAGCAGGGGCCGGTGGCCTCTTTTTTTGTTTTCAGAATAAAAAACTGGTGTTGATGAATTTTATTTTACCAACACCAGAAAGTGTACACCCTCAAAGTTTATAATTAACATTTTGTTGTTGGGTTACTATTGGTTTATAATAAAAAATAGATAAGGGGGTTATTCAATGAATAAACTATGGGTGACGTTTTCGCAAAAATTGTTAAGAGTTGATTTACGTTTTAAAAAAACTTTTGTTTATCAAGCAATTGAAAAAACATTTGCAATTATCTTACCGTTTATTATTATTGGAAGTTTTAGTATGGCGCTTAGTTCTAGCGTTTTATCAGAACAAGGGTTCTTTAATCAAGTATATAATATTTCATCATGGTTACCTTATGAAAAAATCATAACAAATATATTCGAAATTATTAATACAGTTACAATGAGTTTTATCGCAGTAATGACAGCTTTTTTGAGCGCAAAATACATGACTCGGTCCTTTAAAAAAGATGAACAAATTGCAGGATTCACTGGGGCAGTCGGGATGCTTATTTTGAATTATAATTTATCAAGTTTAAACCCTGATAGTGATCAGGGGACATTCTTGATTCAAGAGTTAGGTGTTAAAGGGATTTTTATCTCACTGATTTTGGGGGTCTTTGTAGGATATATCTTTAAATGGTTTTCACCTAAAAATAAGCAAGAAAAAGTAGATCAATATACATTTATTTCTCGTGGTTTAGAGAGTCTGTTGCCGATAGTGATAATATTGGGGATTTTAATTGGACTAGTCATGTTAGTTTCATTGGTTAATCAAATCGGTGTGAATGGTCTCTTATATTCTATGTTTAGATTAACAGAAGTTAAATCAAGGCATTTAATTATAACTATTTTATTTTTATCCTTTTTCAATACTGTTTTATCTGGTATAGGAATTTCTGGTTCTTTAGGAATTGCACAAGGCGGCTTAGATGATACTTCGGTTGTCAGTAACTTAAGTTATGCGTTAAAGCATGGCACGTCTTTTGGTGTACCTTTTCCTATCTCTATACATACAATTTATGACAGTTTTGGTAGCTTTGGTGGAACAGGAATGACCTTATCTTTAATTATAGCAATATTGATAATGTCTAAAAATAAAAATAGTCGTAAAATAGCAAAAATATCAATTATTCCAAGCTTTGTGAATATTAATTTTCCATTGATGTTTGGGTTACCAATTATTTTAAATCCTATTTTAATGGTTCCGTTTATCTTATCACCCATCGTTTCAATGTTGATTGGGTACTTCTGTATTTACTTTAAGTGGATACCTCCAGCAGTTTACAGCTTACCTGAAACGACTCCAGCACCATTAATGGCATTTTTAGGAACTGATGGGTATTGGAGTACATTAGTTGTATCAGGAATTGTGCTTATTATTACAGTTTTAATTTATATGCCGTTTGTAAAATTAAATAATAAGGCAATGAATATTGATGGAGGTAAGCTAAATGAAAAATAAACGGAAAATAGTTAAATACGTGTTTATTTGGATAGCTATCTTAGCTTGTTTTTTAGCTGTTATCGTACCGGCAAATACATGGAACACTAAAAAGGTCAAAACAAGCCGAATTATTCATAATTCAAAGTTAAATCCAGTTATTTTAATACCAGGAAGCAGTGCAAATCAAGATCGATTTGATGAATTGATTGATGTTTTAAATACTTCAACAAATCGAACGCATAGTTTGTTAAAGATAACGGTTCAGAAAACTGGAAAACTTAAAATTACTGGTAAAATAGCTAAACGAGATATGCAACCTTTCATAGTTGTTGGTTTTGAAGATAATTCGAATGGCTATAATAGTATAAAAAAACAAGCTAAATGGTTTGATATAGCGTTTACGTATCTTGCTGATAAATATAAATTTAATCAATTTAATGGTATCGGGCACTCTAACGGAGGTCTTATTTATACGACATTTTTAGAAGAATATTTTGATGATAAAGCGGCCTCAATTAATACGTTAATGACGATAGGTTCACCATATAATGGTGAAGAAACTAATCAGAGTACAAGAACACAGATGTTAGCGGATTTTGTAAAGAATCGAAAAAAAATTCCAACTAACTTAGTGTTGTACTCGATTGCTGGAACAGATAATTACAATAATGATGGAATTGTTCCATATCAAAGTGTTAATGCCGGAAAATATATTTATCAAAATCAAGCGAAATCCTATACAGAAATAACTGTCACAGGAAATGAATCGGAACATTCTGATTTACCACAAAATAAGCAAATTGTTGCTTTAATTGAACAGTATATTATTGCTTCCCAAAATTCTAAAAATAGTGGACCAGATGATAAGAAAATTTAGAGTAGTGCTTGATTATTATTGTGATGAACTATGTATAGTTGCACATTGTAAAAATAGTCTTAATGATCTTAAATATGTACAGTATATCAATTAAACAGACAATGTCGATGGCGAGTGTTGTATTTAATTATTGAAAGTAGTATAAAATATAGGCCTTTGTTAACTATTGCTGATCAATGATATTAAAAAAGTTCTAATCGCTAAGTGATTAGAACTTTTTTGTATGAATTTTAAGAGTATAAAGTGGTTTAGTTCAAAATTTATAAACATTTTGAAAGCTAATGCGCTATATAAAATGTATCTATGACAACAAATAAGTTGGGAAAAAATATTTAACTAGTTTGGGCGGGGTTTCATAATGATATGTCTAAAAAAACTGGCCAATTCCATAATGAATTAACATGGTTATTAAACCAATGATAATATTTCGTATAATGGCAACTTTAATTTTACCATCACCTAATTTGGAGCTAATAAAGGCAGTTAAAGCTACAGCTACTGAAACCGCAATAATTGTACCTATCATTTTCCAATTGTTTGGTAATATAATAATGGCAAGTAGTGGGAAAATACCACCTAAAGCTGCAGAGATTAGTGAGGAAAAAGCGGCATCCCAAGGGTTCATATAGTGTCCTAATTCGAGACCGTATTTAACATTAATAATCGTTTCTAGTGGCTTTTTTTGCATTAATTCTGTAGCAATTTCAAAAGAGGTTTCTTCAGAAACGCCCTTAGCCGTATAAAAATTTTGAACATCATGAATTTGATCAGTACGACTCGTAATCATACGCTGTTTTTCGACGGCAACAGCTGCTTTTTCGGTGTCACTTTGTGAACTGACAGAGGCATATTCGCCAGCTGCCATAGAAAATGCGCAAGCTATTAGATCAGTTAACCCAGCGATGAAAATAATGAAATTATCTGTTGTAGCTGCTGCAACACTGAACAGGACACCTACAACAGTTAAAATACCATCATTAGATCCTAGTATACCTGCACGAAGTGAATTAAGTTTTTCATCCATTGTTTTGTATTTTTTTTGTTTAATTTTGGTTTCAGATGTCATGAAATTAAGTGTCCTTTCCTAATGAGCAAATAAAGTACCAATAAAGTAAGTGACTAGCATTGTTAAAATACCAGAAATAATATTACGAATAACTGATTTTGTCCGATTTGAGTTACCCAAAGTTGCAGCACTAAATCCTGTGATAGCTAGTGCAATAATGACAGAAATAGATGTGGCAATGACCTTAAATTCAGCAGGGAATAAAGTAATTGCAAGTAGGGGCAGCAATGATCCAATCGGAAAAGAAATCATTGATGCAATCGCAGCCGCATAAGGATCCGTATAGACGTTAGGATCAAAGCCATATTTTTCACGTACAATAGTATCTAATGGGTTAGCCGACATCATTTCATCTGTAGCTTTTAATGCTAAGGATGAAGAAATACCTGTTTTAAAATATTTTTGATAAACATAATTATATTCCTTATCATAATTATGTTTTAGATTGTACTTGGAATTGGCAGTAGCAACTTCTTGCGAATCTTTTTGGGTACTTACAGAAACATATTCTCCCATAGCCATTGAGACAGTACCGGCAAGCATACCAGCAATACCTGAAATGAAAATAGAAAAATTATTGTTCGTAGCGCCAGCGACACCAATGACAATCCCAGCAACGGAAAGAATACCATCATTAGCTCCCATAACACTAGCTCTTAAAACATTTATTTTCTGAGATAAAGATAATTTTTTAGACATAACTCTCTCTCCTTTGTTATAATGATTCTAAATATATAATCATTATAAATCAATTCAATAGATAAAGTCCACATATTTTATGAAATATGAGATAATGAACAGAGTGAATTAAGAAAATGGGGGTCGTTAAATTGATCGATAAAAATCTTGACCAGGCTTTAGAAATTTTAAAAGAACGTGGCGTACGTATAACACCACAGCGTAAAATAATTCTTGAATATTTAGTAACGCAACATAACTACCCATCTGTTGAACAAATTTTTAACGGAATTAAAGATGGAAGCGTAGGGTTAGGCATAGCTACCGTTTATAATACGTTACAAATATTAGTTGCTCAAAAATTAGTGATAGAATTGTCTAATGGCGATGATGGTAAAATGCGCTACGATTATTTTGGTATTCCACATTATCATGCTATCTGTCTTAACTGTGGCAAAATAACAGATATATTTACAGAATTAACTTTTCATGAGGCAGAGCAAGAGGCGGAAAATAAAAGTGGTTATATAATTGAAAGTACACATGTCGAGACGTTTGGATATTGTCCAGAATGTCAAATAAAACTGGGTTTAACAGAAAATAAATAATATATATCAGTAGATAAAATAAGCTTTAAAAATATGGTTGGTAGTACCAATTTGTAGATAGTACCCATTTTACATAAAGGTTACAGCTGTACAAAATCAGATGTCACACCTTTAGTATAAATAATTAAAGAGTTATATTATTAAGTTTTTGCGTTATACAAACTAATATTTCCACAAAAAAAGCAGAACTTATAGTTCTGCTTTTTTTGTGGAAATATTTAAGTAAATGACCAAGGCACAAATTTCACACAGTAAGATTAAAATTGTCATTGGAACATAAGAATGATCCCCCATAATCCCAACGAATGGAGAAAGAATACTTCCAACTAGATTCATACCAACACCAAGTATGGCAGAAGCACTTCCTGCGTGTTGCCCTTGTTTCTGCATAGCTAATGAGAAGGCCGTTGTATTTACGATACCAACCATTGAAACAATTAAAAATAAACTGATGAGCACTAGTAATAACGAGTTACTAATAAATAATGAGGTCGTTAATAGTAGACTACCAAGTAAGGCAAGGTAAACACCTAATTTTAGACCAGTCTGTTCAGAAAAAGTATCTGAAATTCGTGAACTTAATTGAGACATTATAACGATACCTAAACCATTAATTGCATAGACTAAACTGAACATATTAGAGGATAGACCAAAAAGATTTTGTAAAACAAATGATGATCCAGAAATATAACAGAACATTGCACCTGAGATAAAGCCTTGAATTAGAGCATAACTCAAGAAAAATTTATCAAAAATTAAACTTTTAAGAATTTTTTTCGTTGAATCACCAGTATTTGATTGCGACTTCTCTGGCACAATCTGGTTAGTTTCTGGTAACGTCACTAATACAAGAAGAAATAAAAGAAAACCAATTACAGTTAAGATAACAAAGATACCGCGCCAAGATGTGAATTTTAGAATAAAACTGCCAAGTATGGGCGAAATAATCGGGAAAATTCCATTAACAGCCATTAAGAGCGAGAAAAAACTGGTTAATTTTTTTCCGGTGTATAGGTCTCTAGCAATTGCTCGAGAGATTACAAGACCAGCAGATCCCGCTAAACCTTGCAATAACCGGATAATAACCAAAATTGTTATATTCTGACTTGTTGCTGCGATGATAGAGGTAACAGCGAACAAGATGAGTCCCAAAAGTAATGGCTTTCTACGGCCAATTTTATCACTGTAGGGTCCAACTATTAATTGGCCAAGCGCCAATCCAAGTAAACAAGTCGTAATCGTCAACTGGGTAAGCGATGCAGTTGTATGTAAGTGTTGTTGAATAACTGGTAATGCTGGTAAATACATGTCCAATGATAATGGACCAAAAGCACTTAATGTTCCTAATAAGAAGGTTAAAAATAATTCATGTTTTTTAGGATTTTTAAAATAAGAAAAAACCAACAAATTCACGTCCTTTTAAATGATTAATAAATATACCATAGAATAAATATTAATAAGTTACAATAGTATTGTTAAAATTTTGGTCTATCAATATAAGTTGCTTAGGTTTATGCGTTAATCGATTTAACAATTCAGGTACTTCTAATGAAGATAAATGTGAATTGATTGGGAGACTATCTTTATTATTTTCCAATAAATCGGTCAGTGAATAGCTATTTTGGGTAGACAAATTAAAATCGCCTAACTTATTTTCTATATTTACCAAGATATATTTCTCAGGATGCCTTTTAATTCCTACAGAAGTAGCATCATTTAATGAAATCACTTCTGAATCAGGATAAAAATACGTCAATAATTGGGAGGTTGGCTTATCTAGTACGATTATTTTTTCTAACTTGTTAGCTACTGTCGCTAACTTATGAATTAAATAAAGATTTTCGTTGGCAACGTTAATAGCAGTTAATTCTTCGACTTTTAAAAGTTTAATGAGATGATCTAGAATCGTAATTTCAGTGTAGTAATTAGTATCTGTTGTGTCGACAGTATTTAAAATTAGAACATCTAAAGGTAGTCGGTTTAAGTCGTGAATCCATTTCTTCGTTCTCTTTTTATGAGGTCCAGCTAAGCGAGTATCACCAGCTAAGAAGGAGTACTTCTGCTTTTCATCTTCTACTAAAAAAGCTAATGAACCCGTGTGTACTGAATCTGATAAAAAACCAATCACTGTAAAATCTCCAATAGTTAGTGCGGTGTTAATCGGAATAATTTTGTAATTTAAGTGTGTTTCACTAATTTTACCTAGTAAGACAAATTGTTGTTTTAATTCAAATGCCTCTTTGGATAAATAGATAGGTAATTTTTGCATCATAGAAGATTCAAGAATTTTTTCATGGATATCTATTGAGAAGTATGAAAGAAAAAGAGCGTCTGCTTGTTCATTTAGTTGTGAATTAACGTTAAATTGAAAGATTGAATGTGAACTTTTAAATTGTGAACTACTATCAAATAAGTTGTTTACTATACTAATTTTGGTCATTATATTCCTCTCTTTCTAATTAGAACTATCATACCATGATGAACCTGAGTCGTCATGCTTGTCTAAAATAATCAGTGGTGTACAATGTAATTATTAAATAAGAAAGCTGGTAATTTCATGTATTTAAAAATAAGTGAAGACGCAAAAAGCAAGATTATGAAACTTATGGGTAATGATTCAGAAATCTTGCTTGATTTTGACGATGGTGTTGGTGCTTTATCAAATGAAGGAACATGTACGTTAGATTCAAGCTTTAGAATGTTAGTAATTGATGACCAGAACGATAGCAAGGCATATGATGGAACAATTGATTCAGATTTAGGTCCCATTAGAGTAAAAGGGTACAGCAAAACTTATATGGATGAGAACATGCAACTTGTCGTTAATGAACGATTCAACAGTTTAGCATTACATGGAGATAATTCAGGACTATTAACAGGTAATGTTAGCTTAGAAAGTCTTGTTAAAAACTAATAAAAAATCGTAAACAATAAAAATTGTTTACGATTTTTTTTAGTTTATTTTTTAATTTTTCTCTCATAACGTGTGTAGTAAAGGAAAGCAACTAGTCCAGAAAGGACAGGACCAGATATCATCCAGAGAGCATTACTTAATGTATCGCTGATAACAGTGAAAATAATTCCAAAGGCTAAAACTAACCAGACGACAATAGTAATAATATTTGTAAGTGTTCTATTCTTATAAACTTCAAAAGGTCGATTTAAGTCTTGACGTTTTTTAAAGAATGGAAATGCACCAATTAAAAATAGATAAGGTACAGAAGTTGAGATATTTCCCATTAACGTTAATTTTGAATAGAATAATGTTGAATTTGAACCTCCAAATGAAACAGCCATGATAATGACAATAACGACGGCAGCTTGAATCCACATTGCAAATTCAGGCATACTATGCTTATTTAATTTCGTCATTTTTGCTGGCCAGATATCCTTAGGTGTTCCAAGAATAAATGATTTGAGTGGTGAGTAAATCAAGACGAAGAATGCACCTGTATAAGCCATGAACATACTTAAACCAGTAATTCTAGCAAGTGTATGACCAAAAATTGTCGAAGCACTTGCGCTCATACCAAAGCTTTGACCTGCAAAATTACCTAAGTTTTCCATCAATATGTAAGAGATGTTACCTAAGTTGGCATTTTGACCACCAAGTTTACTCCAGTTTGTACTAACACCCCAGAAGAAGATTGAGATTGAGTAAGCAAAAAGAATTAATAAAGTGGAAATGATTAAACCCTTTGGAAAATTTTTCTTAGGATTTCTAATACTATCTGTAACACCACTAACTGATTCCATACCACCGTATGCAAAGATGGCAAAAACAATAAATGAAATTAGGGCGATAGGTGATTGATAGCTAGGATTTCTAGAAGTTATAATACTTGTCATACCATGCCATGGTTCTTGGAGTGCACCATGATTAACAATTAAAATAACAATACTTAATAGTAAAAAGATAGCATTTAAACCTAAAATAGCAATACCACCAACTGAAGAAATCTTGGCAATACTACTGATACCTCGACTAGCGACAAAGGTAACTAGCACAATCCAAAGAATTGCAAGAATACCGATAGTTTGTGTTGAAGATAGGCCAAAGATAGCCCAAGATTGTGTTTGATCACTTCCAGAAAAAATTGTTGAAAGTGGAATCCAAACTTTAGATGCAATTGATACCATCCAGACAATCCATGCAAAAAGCCAAATAAATGTTCCTGTGAAAGCAAGTTTGGGGCCAATTGATTCAGCTAACCAAGAATAAATGCCACCTTTTGATTCATTTAAAGCTGAACCATATTCTGCAAACATCAAAGCAGTTGGTAAGAAAAAGAAGAATGCTGCTAAAACGTACCAGATAATACTAGCGTAACCCATTTGAATAAAGGCGACGGGAGTATTTGCAAATCCAAAAATAGTTGTAAAAATCATTAAAATGAAACTTGTTAGGGAAATTTTCTTTTGTTTGTCCATAAGACTTTTGTAATTCCTTTCGGTTTCTTATATTTATAAGTTTTGGTCAGTTTTAAAATTTAATGGTGATAGGTCAGTTGATAATGTAATTAGCTGACTAATTAAGGCCTTAACCTTGATTTCAGCAGCTTCAGTAATTTTTAGATTTTCTTCAGTTAAAAAATCTGTTAGGTCTGTACCACTTTTAGAAATTGCCTCTGTTTGAATCCGTTTTACGGAGGCATTGAATTGGATAATTAAATCTTTTTGGAGATCTTTCAGTAATGAGCTAAATTCTAAGTAATGTGAATCAACCAAAATACCTAATTGTTTATATAACCAGTAAGCAGATTTGTCATCATATACATCGGTACCAATTTTATAATTCTCCGGTGTATCCGTAATACCAGCAAAGAAAGGTACATAAGCACTTTGAGCCGTAACACCCATTGATAGCCAATGGATACCACCAATTTCAAAAGGTAAATCAGGTCTAATTTGTAAAATATGAGACTCTTGTGTTTTTGCTAAACTAATGGGTCTGAATTTATGTTTATCACTGATTGAACCAGTTCCAATCGGATCATATTGAGTTCCTTGGAAATGTGAGCCAAGAATTTGTTCTAAATCTTCACGTTGAATTAAATGATCAGCCTGACGAATGAACGGTAAATTCATACTCATAGGATCTTGTGAAGCAACTGATGGTGTTAAAAGTAATTGGCCATACCAAACTCTTGGTGTGCTGTAAATGGCATCAGATTGATCATGAGTTCCAAAGATATCTCTAAAATTAAATGAATCTTTTTGGTTATTTAAATGATTATCAGAAACAAATTTCTGAATACCAGAACTAAACATAAAATTAGCGGAATCAGTAAAGTTAATTTCTTGAATAGCTAGTTGGTTGGCAACAACTGCATAAGAATCATCCGGAATACGTTGCGCAACCCAATGGTGACCGGTTGCAATTTCCATATACCAAACATCTTTTTGATCAGAGAACAAGACACCATTTGTTTCACTTGAACCGTATTTTTCTACTAATGATCCAAGGTAACTAACACCTTCTTTTGCGGAGTGAATATAGGGAAGAGTAATTGTTACAATTGCTTCCTCACCAATTCCGTTTTCAGTTAGTAAGGGATCGTAACTGAGAACCCGGCTATTAGCGTATGCACTTTCAGTAGCGCTCATAGCCACACCATATTCATTAAAGCCATCTTCTTCAAAAACACCAAATTTTGGTGTCCATTCAGGAGTAGCTGAATATTTACCACGAATTTTTGGTAATGGCATTTTAAAGTGATTATCTGGTGATTCAAATAAAGGTGATTGTTCAAATTCTGTATGAGCATGAATAACAAAATGTTTTGGCCATGCTGTTTTTGCATCTTCATTACGGCCAATAAAAGTCGACCCATCTGCAGTTGCTTTAGAACCAGCTAAAACACTTGTACATGCTGAAAAATTAAAAGGGTCTGTCGTCATGGATATTTCTCCTCCCAGTAAATAAATTTAGATATTACCATTTTATCATTTAATTGCTATTTTTAAACGCCATTTGTAAATAAATATTCGTATTTAACCGGTTACGCTGTATAAGGTTAGTTTAATAGAAATTTAAAATGAGAGATTACTCATTTTATTAATATTATTGTTTAATAAAAGGTAAAATGAAAAGAGTCACATATAATAGGAGGGAGATTTATGAAGTTATCAATTTCTGATAAAAATAAACGACTAGTTATAATTGTATTTTCGGGATTATTAATTGCATTATCCCTTAATTTCTTTCTGATTCCAGGAAATATTTTTGGAGCTGGTGCCAATGGTATTGCCCAATTACTTTCTGCTATTTTTTATGATCTATTTCATATTAAAATTGGTACTGGATATCTAATTATGTTAATAAATATTCCAATTGGTATATTAGGCTGGTATAAAGTAGGACGTTCATTTACATATTATAGTGTACTGACCGTCGCTTCTTCATCTCTCTTTACGGTAATTTTACCCGTTCATCAATTATCAACTAATCCATTAATGGCAGCATTATTTGGTGGTGTAATAAGTGGTATTGGGGTTGGATTAGCATTAAAATTTGGTTTTTCAACTGGTGGGATGGATATCATCGCACTTGTTCTAGCTAAAACGACAGGTAAAACAGTCGGTTCATTAATGTTATCAACAAATATGATTATTATTTTAACGGCTGGATTTTATTTCAGTTGGGAAAGTGCTTTGTATACAATTATTTCTAATTATGCTATGTCTAGAGTTGTCGACGACATCCATACATCGCATCAAAAGTTAACAGCATTTATTGTTACAAAAGAAGCAGATTTAGTTGTTGGAGCGCTCCAAAAATCATTAATTCGTGGAATTACAGTTATTGACTCAAAGGGCGCTTTCTCAAATGAAGAAAGTAAAGTTTTGATGTTAGTTATTACACGTTATGAATTATATAATTTAAAAATGACAATTAGTGATGTTGATCCAAATGCATTTATGAACTTAGTTAATACCGCTGATATTGAAGGCAATTTCCTAAACTCAGACCAACAAGAATTATTAAGAAAAGGGCAATCAACTAAATAAAAAGGAGATTCGTTATGCCAATTATAAATATTGATTTAATTGAAGGTCGTTCACAAGAACAACTTAAAAATTTAGTTAAAGATGTGACTGAAGCTGTTTCAAAAAATACTGGTGCACCTACAGAGCATATCCATGTAATTTTAAATGAAATGCGTAAAGATCGTTATAGTGTCGGTGGTATTCTAAAAAGCGACGAAAAATAAATATCATTAAATATGACTTCTGGTATATTCCAGAAGTCATTTTTTATAAAAAAATAACAGACCATTACTGATCTGTTACTAATTAACGATTATTTAGCTAAATTTAAATAATTTTTTAAGTAATGAGCAAGCCCATTTTCTTGGTTATTTAAAGAGGTAACATCATTGGCTAGACCTCTAATTTCAGAAGTACCATTTTTCATTGCCACACCCCAGCCAGCATATGAAAGCATTTCTTTATCATTACTTTCATCACCAAAAGCAACGATATCTTTTTGAGAGATACCATAGTAATCTGCTAGATAAGAAACACCAATTGCTTTTTGAATCCCTTTTGAAACAACTTCTAGAACAGGTTTTGGTCCGCCCCAAGTGTTGACTTCGATAACATCACCATATTTTTCAAGTAGTCTAGATGTAATTAATTGTTTTTTATCTTGATCGACAAACATCGTAATTGATGTCGGATCATGTTGTAAATTTTGTTTATTAAGAATTTGATTTGATCTTAAAACTTGTGGGAAAAAGCCTTTCACTAGCTGACTTGCATTGTCAGCCAATAACATATTTTTTCCTTCGGCTGCTAACATGTTAATACCTAATTCTTTTCTAGCGTTAAGAATATCAAAAACAATATCTCGATTAATTGTATATTCGTATGATTTATCCCAATTTTTATGTGGAATATGTGCCAGGGCACCATTAAAATTAATCATTGGAGTTGTTAACCCTAATGAATCATAAATTTGTTTTGAGATACGATATGGGCGTCCCGTTACAATACTGACAATGTGTCCTTCAGCTGTTGCTTGAGTAAGTACTTTTTTTGTTGTTGAACTAACTTCTGCATTATTATTTAAAGTTGTGCCATCTAAATCAATTGTAATTAACTTTTTGTTCATCGTTATTGTTCCTCCATCAACTTAACTTATGTGTAGTAAGATTTACAGTTTTTTATCTTAGTTAGTTCAGGATAGCATTTGAGTATGCAGTATTCAAACGTATTTAACCTTTTTTTATCTATTGTTATAAAATCGTATCTTTAATTTAATCCGGCTTCATAGTAACTTTGGCGCCGTATAACATTATTTTTTAGAAAAAGTAAAGAGTTCAGTAACATTAAAACAATAGATTGCAATGCTAAAATAGAAACGATAAACTAGTAATATTAGCTATTCAAGAGAGGATTAATCCTATGAGTGAAAGACGAAGTGCAGAAATAATTAAGCAAGATATTTTGACACATTTAGAAAAAGTGATGGATCCTGAATTGGATATGGATATTATTAATTTAGGTTTAGTATATGAGATTGAATTAGACAATGACAATAATTGTAATGTACAAATGACTTTAACCACTATGGGTTGCCCGTTAACAGGTGTTCTATCTGATTTAGTCGAAGATGCGTTAAAGCCAGTGCTAGAAATAAAAAAAGTAACTGTACAATTTATATGGAGTCCAGCCTGGTCAATTGAACGTATGTCTAGGTATGCAAAAATGGCACTCGGTGTCCATTAAAAGTTAGGGGGAAATTAAATTGATGATGCGAAGAAGATACATATTTATAGTAGCTATCTTACTACTTACATTCTTTACCACATTTTTATTTTTTAAGATGCAGGAAAAAGATTTAATCACAAAATTAGATAATCATAATCTATCTAAAAATGCATATGTTCTTAAAACAAAAGAACAAAATTTAGATAAATATAATACAACGTTAGCAAAATCAGAAAAAATTTCTGATTTTCAAATTCATTATCAAGTAAAAAACAAAAAAAATATTTCTTATTTTTATGCGAAGGGTAGTTATGATAAGCCACCAATGGTTTCTGGAACTTTTTTCTCAAATAATGATTTTTTATCTGAAGTTCCGGTAGCAGTAGTTGGTCGAAATATTGAAAAAAAATTATACTCGCCATTTCATCAGCAGTATTATAAATTAAATGGGCAATACGTTTCTGTCATCGGTATTATGGGTGATAAATACAATTCTGAGTTGGATAATCAAATTTTTATTGCAATGTCAACTGCAGACATAAGTAAATTGAAGGCAAATAATACAAATATTATTCTTGATTCAAAGCATGTCGTGACTAAGAATGTGTTAACGACCGAATTAACTAATACAACAGTTTCCAAACAGGTTAATGATAATTTAATTTTAACTAATAACTCATGGATTAGTCGACATTGGCAACAAGCGGTGGGCTTAATGGCTGTTATTGCTAGTGTTATGGTCGCAACTTATATTTGGATTGTTGGTGTTAGTAAACAAATTCGTAATCAGAAATTTATCAAACAATCAAAAAAAGTTATTATTTGGAATAACTTGCTAATTTACATGGGATCATTCTTAGTTGGTGGCTTAATAGGAACTGCGATTGGTCAGTCACAATTTTCGATTAAAACAAATATGATAGCTCTGTATGAGTTCGAAGGTACTCTATTTATCGTTGCTTCCGTTGTTTTCTACTTTGTTATCCGTAGAAGAGTTAATAAACGTAATAATTAATAAAAACGCCAAATCAGTTAGATTCATTATCTAACTGATTTGGCGTTTTTTATGTAAACATGATTATATTTGATTTTTAAAATTTTGTAACTCAGGTGATAAAATCATTCTAATTTTTGTTAAATCACTTAAATTTTTGGTGCCAAGTAACAGCATAAGCATGTTAATTTTTGATTGATAATCTGATATGGTATTTGTTAGCGCATCTTGACCTTGTTTATTGAGAATGTGTAAGAATGCACCAGAGATACCAACACTTTTAGCGCCTAAAGCGAGACATTTAACAATATCTAATGGGGTACGAATACCACCAGAGGCAAAAATTGTTAAGCCTGTTTGCAGAGATTTTGTATCAATGAGACTTTCAGCTGTAGTTAAGCCCCAATCCTCTAGAAAGGAGAAATCTTTAGCATGTCTACGTTCGTTTTCAATCATGGCAAAATTTGTGCCGCCACGACCAGAAATATCAACATAACGTACACCAATATCAGCTAATTGTTGAACCGTTTTATGAGACATCCCAAAACCAACTTCTTTAACAATAATGGGTACTTCAAGCTTATTTACGATTGTTTCAATATTCTTCAACCAATAAAACTCACGTTCACCTTCTGGCATAATAATTTCTTGAGCGGCATTAATATGAATTTGTAGGGCGTTTGCTTCAATCATATCAACGGCTCTTTTTGACTGATCTAGTGTTGCATTGGCGCTTAAATTAGAAAAAATGAGACCATTTGGATTCTTTTCACGAAGTATTTTAAATGTATGAGCCTTAGAAGGGTCTTTTAAGGCGATACTTTGAGAACCTGTCGCGATTGGTGTATTTGTGATAGCTGCAACTTCGGCTAATTGTTGATTTAAAATACCCGTTTGTTCACTGCCACCAGTCATAGCATTAATATAAAAGGGCGATTGAAACGAGAAATTTGGAAGCTCAACGCTAGATTGAATATCATTAATAGAAAGTTCAGGTAAATTTGAAGGAATAAGCTTGATCTCATTCAATTGATTTTTTGATTCCGTATTGAATAATTTTTCGGCGATAAATACGTGTTCATCTTTTCTGTGACTTTGAATTAAATTATCGTCTTTAATCATAAAAAACTCCTTATCCTATAAGGTCACTTTGATATCCAAAGGTTGAATATCATTTTGTGCCCAATCTTTAAATAATTCAGTACGATTTGTTTCAGAGGTTGCTAATGCAATACCGCAATCACCACCGCCAGCACCTGATGTTTTTGCGGCAGCATGTTGGGATTCTGATAAATTACAAAGGGAAGTTAATGATTCGGTTTCAATTATTACCTGACTAGCATCGGCTAATTGTTGTAAAATCATTCGATTATTTGTAATTTCTTGTTGAATAATGATGGAATTGTTTAATTTAAAGCCATCAATCATTGCAGTGACACATTTTTTTGAATCTTCTAAAAATTCAGAGTAAGTCTTTTTTTGTTTTGCTTTAAAAAGGGCCATCTTATCAACAAAAATGGAAGTTGAAGCTGGAGAGCCAGTCCAACCGATTAATAATTCTAAATCTTTAGGTTGCGGTAGGCGTTGGACAGAAAGCATAGGCCAATCCATAGATAAAAGTTCGGTTAGTGGCGTACCTTGTCTCATAATTTTTAACCATTCTCGATCAAATGAATAATAAGCAATCCATCCGCCATAAACACTAGCGGCAATATCTCCGAGTGAACCATTTCCTTGAACATCTAGGTGAGCCATTGCTGATAATTTAAATAGAGCGTTATCCGTTAATTTTAAATTATAAAATTGTGAAACGGCACGAACGGTTGCTACGGTAACCGCAGCAGAACTGCCCAAACCATATTTTTTACCATCAGTACTATCTAAATCACTATCAATATTGACATGATAATTAACCATCTGTTTTCCGATGGATTGTGCATATAATTCGGTTAAATGAATCGCCGATAATATGTAGTGAAAGGGGTTATCTCGATTATCAAAAATAATTTTTGTCCCTTGACGATACCAAGATAAAGAATTTTCTTGGTATTGTTTAGATGAAATACTACCTGTTTCTTTACTCTTTTTAATTGTTACAGTTACAAACTGATCAATAGCAACAATAATTGCTGGTGATCCAGGTTCAACAATTGCGTATTCTCCTGCAATATAAAGTTTTCCTGGTGCTTTAGCGGTGATCAAATAGCTCAATTCCTTTCAATATGGATAACACTAAATAAGTGTCGCTCCAGGTCCAGGCTTGGCAACCAAAAGATTTTTTGCACCAAAAAGTGGACTTAATTTATTTAAAATATAAGGTGTTTCAGTTTTGGAACAAATTATTTTAACATTTGGACCAGCATCCATTGTGAAGTAACAGGTAATACCTTCTTGACGCAAGTCACGAATAGCATCCATAGCACGTATGCTGTCAGGATTAAAATAAGTAAAGCTGGGATTAGCGCTTAAAGTTGTTGCGTGCATTTTCATTGCATTATTTTCAGCAATTTGACCAACTTTTTCGAGGTTTTTCTCTATAATAGCCTTTTTCATATCAATTAAATCACGTTCAGAAGATTTAACCCATTCATTGTAGAAAGGTGATGTGTCCACGGAATGTTGCATTCCAGAACGAGAATCAATCGCTTTTTCATGACTATTAATCATAATAGCAATCATTTGAAGATCCCAATCAATCGTTTCTTCAATCGGTATAGCAAAGGAGTCTTCATCATTGTGACCTTTTTCCCATTCAACTAGGCCACCAAAAATAGAGCGACTAGCTGAACCAGAACCACGACGTGCTAATCGTGATAAATCGCGTTTATTTAAATTTAAACCAATTGCTTGACTAGCAGCAAGCGCAAGTGCAGCATATGCGCTCGCTGATGACGCAAGTCCTGCTGAAGTTGGAACGTGATTTATTGATTCTACTTTAGCGTAAATATTTTTTTGTGCTTGATTACGAACAATATCTAAAAAGGCTGATACTTTGTTATCCTTTTTTTGTTTAGAATTTAGAAAGAAGGTATCTTCAGTTAGCGTATCGTCAAAAGTTACCGTAGTATCGGTATAAAAATGATCTAACGTTAAGGATAGGCTATTGTTGTAAGGAATAATTAAATCTTTATTTTGTTTACCCCAGTATTTAATGAGTGCAATATTAGTATGGGCGCGAGCTGAAATTTTATTTTTCAATATGTTGTGACTCCTTTTTAAGGGGTTGAATCCAAGTTGCAATGGCACCATTACGATTTAAGAGATGGCTTAGATTTAAAGCTTCTTCGGGTGTTTTAACTAGGGCTATCATACAGCCACCGCCACCACCACCGGTAAGTTTGGCACCTAAAGCGCCATTTTCTAGACTTGTTTTGACAAGTGCATCTAATTTGGGATGACTAACACCTAAAGATTTTAGTAAATGATGAGCCCTAGATAATGTGTGTCCTAAACTTATAGCATCATCTGTCGCAATTTGTGCCTTAGCCATACTTGTTAATTGACCAAGTTCGGAAATTATTTTTTCAGTAACGTCAGGACTTGATAAGACGCGATCACGAACTTGACCAACAGTTAAACCCGTTTGGCCCTTGATTCCCGTATCAGCAATCACTAAGGTTGCCTCTATGTTTAATGGGACAGGGTAAGCCTCTTGGTGCTTAATGAACCAAATGGGATCGCGGCTACTGGTTGTTGCGGCATCGATACCACTTGGAGAACCATGTGTGGTTGTTTCAGCGATATTGGCAATAAGTAGAAGTTCATCGCGTTCGATTTTCGTATCAAAAAAAGCGTACAAACTTCGAATTATGGCAATAACTGTGGCAGCGGAAGAACCCATCCCTCGTTCAGATGGGATGTCACTTTCAATCGTTAATTTAAATGATTGATGTCGTTTATTCAATGATTTTAAAATGTACTGGATAACTTGCTTAATGCCACGCATATTCATGGGAACATTTTTCAGTTCACCACTATAAAAACGACTTGTGATCCATTGTTTATCTGCCATTGCTTCCGTTAAAACTGATATTTTAACATTTGGTAAAGGGAGGGCAATAGCGGGTTGGCTATAAACAACAGAGTGTTCGCCGATTAATATAATTTTAGCATGGCTAGTACCAAGAAATTTTGCTTCTGTATTATCTGACAAATTGTTCAAAAAAAGAGTCCTCTCTAGATGAATTTACTTCCATTATCATACCTTAAAATTGTCGTTATAGCTATAATGGACTGGATGAACTTTGAGAATTTATAATGATTTAGTTTTTGGCATATGATTCTTTAATCAATATGGTAAAATAAACATAAATGCGTTAACTTAAAAAGACTGGTGATAAACTTCAATGAATAAAAATACGATTTATGCTGTAGTGGATATTGAAACGACGGGAACAAATCTTAAAAGTGGCGATCGAATGATCCAATTTGGTTGCGTTTTAGTTCAAAAAAATCAAATAATAAATTCTTTCTCGTTTGATATTAATCCTGGTATGGCAATTCCGAAAGTTATTACAGAATTAACAGGGATTACAAACCGTCAAATCAGAAAGGCTGCCTATTTTGAAGACGTCGCCGCAACGATTTACGCGATTCTCCAAGATACAGTTTTTGTTGCGCATAATATTAACTTTGATTTGCCATTTATCAATAGTGAGTTAGAAAGAGTTGGCTATCCTGCATTATCAATAAAAGGTGTCGATACTGTACAGCTTAGTCAAATCTTATTGCCAACAGCACCCAGTTTTAAATTAAAAGATCTGAGTCGATATTTGAATCTGACTCACGAAAATCCGCATCATGCCGATAGTGATGCCCATGTGACAGCTGAGTTATTTATCTTCTTATTAACTCGACTAGAAACGATTCCAAGAGAAACCTTATTTGAAATAAATCGTTTAAGTTCATTTTTATTAAGAAATACAAATGAATTATTTTCTGATGCGTACAGTGATAAAAATAGAAGACAGGAAAGACTACCAGATCATCTATACATTGTTGGAGGGATTGTCCTTCAACGTAGGAAACAAGATACATTTAATTTAACGAATTATGTTTATCCTGAAGCAGAAGTAGATAAGAAAAAAATATTTGAAAAACAATTAAGTTGGCGACCTGAACAAGCAAAGATGATGGACCTTATTTCTGAACATTTAAAAAGTGGAAATCGAACATTAATTATTGAGGCTCCTACAGGAATCGGTAAAACATTAGGTTATTTAATTCCAGCAGCTTATCATGCTCAAAATCGCAAACAAATTGTGATTAGTAGTGCGACAACATTACTTCAAACCCAGTTGATGAATCAGGCATTACCGTTACTTAACAAATTATTGCCTTTTCAAACAGCTGCAGTAAATTTGAAGGGCAGTAACCATTATATAAATTTAGCGGCGTTTAAAAAAGAATTAACACAAAAAGAAACCTCTGGACAGATAGCTTTAATGAAAATACGTATCTTAGTATGGCTGACAATGACTAAAACTGGTGAACTTGATGAATTAAAACTTTCAAGTTATCAAAATCCCATTTTTAATCAAATTGAACATCAAGGGGTTGGGAGTTTAGTATTAACTGATCAATTTTTTGAAGTTGACTTTATTAATACGTTATATAAACAAGTTGAATCGTCAGCAATTATTTTTACAAATCATGCTTTTTTAATGAAGCATCCTGGTTTATTTAACTCAGATCGTACAAAACTTGCGCCTGAATTAATTGTAGATGAAGCACAGCATCTTGCTGATGTTGCTCTACAGTCAAATAAAGGACGCATTCGATTCTGGAAAATTATTAATATGTGTGATTCATTATTGACTAGCATACAAAGTTCACAAAAATTTTCTTTTAATGACTTAATGGCAATTAATTTCTTAACAGCTAGTGAAAACAATCAATTATTAACAGAAATTAGGAAATTACGGGAATCAGTTGAGTTACTCATCAGACAATTTTCAAGAGAATATGGTCGACAAATTAGTAGGAATTCAGCAGCAAAAAATGAAACGACCGGAAAAGCAATTATTTTAAAATCAACTGAGCTAATTGGATTGATTAATCGAAATAAAATTATGCTTGAATCTGTTTTAAAAGTGATAACTGTTTTAAAAAGAGATGATGCCATTTTACGAGATCGTTATATCGCTGCAAAAAGCCAACAAAATATCGGCCAAGATGAGCAACAGCTTTTGAATCGTGTTCATAACTTTTTTAAGCAATTATTTGCAGAAACTGAGGGCTGGACTATATTTGAACAAAATCAAGACAAGCTAAATGAAAAGGTGCTTTGGTTAAGTTTTCCGATTAACGGACAAACAGACAAAATGCAATTTGAATTTAGTTTATCAGATGCAACTCATTTTCTTTCTGAAGTAATTTATCGGCACTTTAATCACCTGACGTTTACTGGGGCGACTTTGTTACTACCAGGTAATCCTGATTACATTATTGATCAGCTAGATATACAAGATGATAATTACAAAATCAAAAAATTAGGGAGTCCTTTTGATTATAGTAACCAAGCTAAATTGTATGTAGCAAGTGATGCTTTTGATGTTCGATCATCAAAAGAGCTTTATGAATCTTACTTGGCTGATTCAGTTTATGAGATTATAAAATCACAACGTAAACAAACGTTAATTTTATTTAATTCGCTTGATACGATAGCAAATGTTTATGGGTTATTAACAAAAAGAGGGTTACATCTTGATCGTGAACTTTTAGTTCAGGGTGTTACAGGACGGCCTGAAAAATTAAAAAAACGATTTTTATTAGGTAAAGACGCTATTTTAATGGGTACTGGTAGTTTCTGGGAAGGCGTTGACTTACCAAATGATAGATTAGAACTTTTAATTGTGACGCGGTTACCATTTGAGTCTCCAGAGTCGTTAAATGTAAAGGCGAAAGAAAAAGAGTTTGAAGGTCAAGGTAGGGATGTATTCAGTGAGTATTCACTGCCTAGAGCAACAATGAAGCTTAAACAAGGGTTTGGACGCTTAATTCGGACGTCAACCGATAAAGGGGCAATGATTGCATTGGACAATCGATTGATAAATCAAAGTTATGGTAAAAAAATGATTGAAGTATTGCCGGATGAATTACAACTTATAAATGAACCATTGGCAGATATTATTATTGATTTAAAGACGTTTTTATCTAATTCTGATAGTTAATCAGAATTAGATAATGTCTGTTATAATATGACCGTATAAAACTAAGACAGGAGAAAAATTGATCATGCGAAGATCCCCCAAAAAATCAAAAAACATCGTTTTTCTTTCGATACTTGGTACGATATTAGTTATTGTGGTAAGTGCTTTTATTTTATATAATCGCGCAAAATCACCGATGGCTACAGCTGAAAAAGAAGCTGTTACAATTGCTAAAAAATACGCAAAACTAGATAAAGAAACAGCATTTTATAGATATAATAGGGATGCAACTTATTTTACAGTTGCAGGGACAACAAAAGCTAATAAAAGAATTTATGTGATTGTTGCTCAAAAAGGTGGAAAAGTTAAAGTCTTATCACAATCAAATGGTAAGACAAAAAATGATATTTTAACTTATATCTGGAATGAAAAAAAACCTAGTAAAATATTGAATGTCGGACTTGGTATATACAACGGTGTACCTGCATGGGAAGTGAGTTATTTGAACAAGAAAAAAGCTCTTTGTTATGAAACACTGCAGTTCTCAAATGGTAAAGTTTTAAAATCCGTTGAAAATATATAATTGTCTTATGGACTAATATATCTGACTAATGATATTATAAAAGGAATGAAATCGATCTAGCAACTAGGACCGTAATGAGGAGGAAGTTTATTGAAAACAATTAGTATAATTGATGCTAAAAACCATGTAGACGAAGAAGTAAAAATCGGTGTTTGGCTTACTAATAAAAGATCAAGTGGTAAGATTGCATTTTTACAATTACGAGATGGAAGTGCCTTTTTCCAAGGTGTCGTGATAAAAAGTAATGTCAGTGAAGAAACTTTTGAAATGGCAAAAGAGTTACATCAGGAATCTAGCCTTTACGTTATTGGTGAGATTCATGAAGATAAACGCTCACCATTTGGCTATGAAATTGAAGTTAAATCACTTGAATTAGTTGGTGATAGTCAAGATTATCCAATTACACCTAAAGATCATGGAACAGAATTTTTGATGGATCATCGTCATTTATGGTTACGTTCAACGAAACCATATGCAGTTATGCAAATTAGAAATGAAATTATTCGCGCAACATATGAATTTTTCAATAAAGAAGGTTTTATAAAGATTGATGCGCCTATCTTAACTGGTAGTGCACCAGAAGGTACAACTGAACTTTTCCATACTAAATATTTTGACAAAGATGCCTATTTGTCACAATCAGGTCAATTGTATGAAGAAGCTGGGGCAATGGCCTTTGGTAAAGTATTCTCATTTGGACCAACTTTTAGAGCTGAAAAATCTAAGACAAGACGCCATTTAATTGAATTTTGGATGATTGAACCCGAAATGGCATTTATGCACCAAGAACAAAGTCTTGAAGTACAAGAACAATATATTGCGTTCTTAGTACAAAATGTTTTAGATAACTGTGACTATGCTTTAGATATTCTCGAAAGAGATAAAGAAGTCTTAAAAAGTTATACAAAAACACCATTCCCTAAAATTTCTTATGATGAAGCCGTCGAATTATTACAAAATTCTGGTGAATTTCCTGATACTAAATGGGGTGATGATTTTGGATCTCCTGAAGAAACTTATTTGGCAGAACATTTCAGTATGCCAGTATTCGTTTTAAACTATCCTAAAGCAATTAAACCATTTTACATGAAACCACATCCAACGAGAGAAGACGTCGTTATTTGTGCTGACTTATTAGCTCCTGAAGGTTACGGCGAAATTATTGGTGGTTCAGAACGTGAAACTGATGTAGATAACTTAATAGCACAAATTAAAAAAGCTGGATTGAACGAAAAAGATTACGAATGGTATTTAGATTTAAGAAGATATGGTAGTGTTCCTCATTCAGGATTTGGTCTTGGATTAGAACGCGCAACAACTTGGATTACAGGTGAAGAACATATACGTGAGGCTATTCCATTCCCACGTCTATTAAACCGTATTTACCCATAAAAAAGTAGAGAAAAAGAACCTTTAAACGAAATTGTTTAAGGTTCTTTTCTTAATTAAGGAGGCATTTTCGTTATGGATGCATTTATGAGTCAATTTTTAGAAGCAGGGGAAACCCATGTGTCTAATTTAATTTTACGGAATTATCGAAAAATTGGATTATCAAGTGATGAATTAATTTTCTTAATCCATCTATTAAGCTTTAATCAAGCAGGTAATAAATTTCCAGATACAAATCAAATTGCCAGTCAAATGGGCGTGACGGCCCAGGAAACCTATACATTACTGCAGAAATTAATCGAAAAAAAAGTTATTTCTATCAAAACAATTGATGATTCAAATGGGTACAGCACCGATCAATTTGATTTTAGTGTGTTATATGAAAAATTAAATAATTTAAGTCATAGGACACAAGAAAAGGTTGAAGTTGTTAAGAGTAATAATTCTCGAAAAGAGGTTTATGAAAAAATTGAAGTTGAATTTGGAAGACCTTTATCACCAATGGAATTAGAAAGTATTAGCATGTGGATTGATCAAGACCACTATATTCCAGAACTAATTTTGATGGCGTTGAAAGAAGCTGTCCTTAATCAGGCATACAGTTTAAAATATATGGATAGAATTTTACTAAATTGGGAAAAGAAGCATATAAAAACAAGTCAAGACATAAAAAAAGATAAAGAAAAAAGACAACAACAGAACTTTTCAAATAATGTGAAGAATAATGACAATACAAAAGAATCTAATGATAAACCGGAAATACCCCTATATCATTGGTCAAATTAATGAAATAAATAAAAACCTGGCGATATTCAGAATTTTAACTGAATATCGCCAGGTTTTTATTTAACGAGTAGCAGACGAAACGGCTTTACTGCTGTCTGCTTTAGATGAAGCACTTGAACTAATAGCGGAGCTAGAACTACTAGATGAACTAGAACTTTCTGAAGAACTAGAACTACTTGAACTAGAAGAACTGCTTGAACTAGATTCTTCTGAAGAACTAGAACTATTTGATATCTTAGGAACTGAATATGAACTGCTATCTGCTGTTGTTGTTTCTGCAGTAGATGAATCTGTTAATGATAATTCGCCATTTTTCAGATAAACGTCAGAAGGTTTTGTCCAATCCGTATTTGAAACTGATTGGGAAACGTACTGCATTAAGTTTTTATAAATACCTACAGCTAGATGTTGAGAATTAACATCTAAGTAGTTATTTGCGACTAATGGTGAATCATAACCTGTCCAAACTGCAATTGAGTAATTTGAAGTATAGCCGGAAAATAATGAATCCATAACTGCGCTAGATGGAAATTTAGAAGCAACATTTGATGGATAATCAGTAGTACCGGTTTTACCCGCTTGGTAAAGACCCGGTATTTGAGCTGCCGTACCTGTACCATTAGAACTATTAATAACACCTTTTAGCATATCAGTAATCATATAAGCAGTTGATGTTTTCAGTGCTCTAGTACCTGAGCTAGAATAATTTTCAACTGTACCATCTTTTCTTTCAATTTCTGAAATATAAGTCCCTTTGTGATAAGTTCCACCATTTGCAAATGCTGCATAGGCTTCTGCATTTTGAGTCGTTGACATGTTTGCACCGATACCAGATGAGTAAGTATCAACTTGATCCTTAGAGACACCAAGTTTTTTGACGAATCCTTGGGCTTTTGATAATCCAACCGCTTCAAGTGTCCGAATAGCAGGGATATTACGTGATTGAATCAAAGCATTTCGCATTGTCATTGTTCCAAGATAGCTATTATCAAAATCATTTAATTGTTTTGTAGTAGCATCAGGGTAGTAATATTTTGTATCGCTAACTTTTTGATTAGTTGGGTAGTCTAGATATTCAATAGCAGGACCGTAATCCATAATAGGTTTCATGGTTGAACCGTTGCTTCGACTAGTTGCGACAGCCCGATTATACCCGAAAGTAACATTTGTTTGTTTACGGCCACCAATCATAGCTGAAATAGCGCCAGTTTTTGAATCAACCATGGTAACAGCTAATTGCATTTTACTGTCAGGATAGACCACATAGTTATTTGTATTAGCTATATCATAAAGTCGTTTCTGAGCATCCAAATCTAAGTTTGTACGAATCTTAAGACTACTGTTATAAGGATCAAAACCTTTATCTTTAACAGACTGAATAACTTCTTTTAAATAGGAATCAGAAATTTTTGCATTATAAGTATCTTTTTCGGCAGAATGTGATGTTCTTAGGCCTGAAGTAATTGGTGTCGCTTTAGCTGTACTTGCTTCGCTTGCCGAAATTTTGTTATTTGCTAACATTGCATCAATAACTTCATTACGTCGTTCCTTTGCGTATTCTGGATGCGCGTAAGGATTATAAGAAGATGGGGCATTAGGAATACCAGCAATTAACGCGATTTGTTCTGTATTTAATTTATTCAATTTTTTACCGAAATAGTAATTTGCAGCAGTTTGCATCCCGTAAATACCATTTCCCATAAAGACTTTGTTAGCATAGAACGTTAAAATCTGAGATTTACTGTATTTACGCTCTACTTGTAATGCTAGCCATGCTTCTTGCGCTTTTCGTTTTATTGTTTGATCAGATGCTTTTGTCGAAAAGACAGATAATTTAATAAGTTGTTGTGTTAAAGTACTACCACCTTGAAGACCAGCTGATCCACCAGTGATATTTGACAAGGCTGCACCTACAATTCGCACAGGATCAACGCCATTATGTTTATAGAAACGTTTATCTTCGATTGAAACAATGGCATCTTTTAATAGTTGCGGCATGTCAGACGATTCAGCGTAGACTCTTGAAGTTCCTAAGGTAGTGATGATTTCATCATTCTTTGCATAAATGACACTTGCAGGGGTACTTTCAAGACTACTTGATGTTATTTTTGGTGAATCTTTGGCGTAATAGAAAAATAAACTGATACTAGCAATTACGCCAATAACGAATAGAGCAAGTAAGCTCAAAAAAATACGTTTAAAAAGTTTACCTTTACTATTTTTACCTTTGTTGCCTTTTTTGTTAGTGCTTATTTCTTGTTCGCGTCGCGCAACACGAGTAGTACCTTTATTATCAGCTGTTGCCATAAATAAAATTCTCCTTTAATTATATAAAGCCTTAATTATAGATGCTCTATCATTTTATCAACGTATTTTAAATAGGGAATGACCGGATTTAAAGTATATTGTATCTCGAATCCTTCAGTTTGGACTGTTTTCAATGGAATTGATTTACGACCATTAACACTCTGCTTATCCCAGTAAGTAAATAGCGTTTTTGATGGTAGTAAGTAGACCTTACCTAAGGTTGTGAACTTCATTATAACAAAACTAATTCCTCTTTGTAATACACATGATTTCATATGGTTAATTTGGTGCTCATGAAAATTACTTAACGGAAATGAAGTTTTATTTTTAGTTTCTTTAGCTTCAAAATCTAAATAGTGGCCATCGTATATGCCATTGTAGTCAGTTGTTGACGCAGTTTGAAAGTAAGCTTCTTTAATAACAGCTGCACTTCGTTTAGGATAATCAACTTTTACAATTTGAATAGGCGTTGGTTTTTTGTGAATGACAGCCATATTATGAGCAAGGTAAAATGCGTTGCTTACGTTGATATCATCCTCTAATGACATCCCCCGTTTACCAAACAACAGCATATTTGACTTTTTTTGCGTATTTAAAGGTGATTGTTCATAAAGTTTTCCATTAGGATAATTAATACTCACAGTTATTTCACGCTCCAATCTAAAATATTATAACAATAAGTGATATAATTTAATAGCTTTAAAGGATTTGGTAACATATTCTTAATATAAGAAAGGAATATTTAATCAATTATGAAGCGTTTATGGGTGACTGGTTATAGAACATACGAATTAGGTATTTTTAATGAAAATGATCTTAAAATAAAAATCATTAAAAGCGCAATTAAAAAAAATATTATTAATGAAATAGAAAATGGATTGAAGTGGGTTATAACTGGCCCTCAGCTTGGTGTTGAGCAATGGACGGCACAAATTTGCCTAGATATACAAAATGAATATCCTGATTTCAAGGTATCAGTTATGCTACCATTCAAAGAGTTTGGTAATAATTGGAAAGATGATAAAAAATTAGTTTTAAATCAAATATTAAATGATGTAGATTTTTCTGATTATGTTAGTAAGGATACCTATCAGTCGCCACAGCAATTAAAAAATTATCAAACTTTTATGATAGAACACACAGATGGCGCGTTATTACTTTATGATTCAGAAAATGAAGGCAAAACAAAATTTGATTTATTAAAAATAAAGCAAACTAAAGAAGTGAAAAACTATGCATTACGTATGATAGATTTTATGGAATTAGAAGATATTGCAAACGAAATGGAAGAGGAACAAAATAATCATTTGAATTATTAAATAATTCTGCTATAATAAACAGGTATTAACATTATTTATGAGAAATTAGTGATGAGGTGTACGAATATGACGGATGTTAATTTTGTACCTAAAGATATCTTACAAAAACATTTTGAAACAAAAATGCGTGGATATGATTCTAAAGAAGTTGACGAATTTCTTGACGATGTTATTAAAGATTATGAAACCTTTGATAAGAAAGTCAAAAAACTTCAAGAAGAAAATGATCGTTTAATTGCTCAAGTCGACGAACTTACAAAACAGGTTACTGTTGGTAAAAGTTCACAGACGACCCAAACAACATCTACAACTTCAAATATGGATATTCTTAAACGATTATCTAATTTGGAACGTCGTGTGTTTGGTGCACAGTTAGATGAGAATGAAAATTCTAGAAATCAATTTTAAATTAATTGAATGATGTAATATAGATTCAGTGTAAATTTCGGGTAATTGCGGTCTATTAAGTTAGGCTGAGGAAAGTCCATGCTTGCACAAGCTGAGATGCTTGTAGTGTTCGTGCTTGGTGAAAAAATAAGCCAAGGTACCTTCGGGTAACGGCGGATAAAATGACTAAGGCTTCGGCTATGTCAAAGTAATCTGTAAAGTGCCACAGAGACGATACAATATTGGAAACGGTATTGCTGGAACGCGGTAAACCCCACGAGTAGGCAACCCAAACTTTGGTAGGGGCGCTTCATGACGGAAATGAACAAATCATGGGGGCAGATAATATCTGGAGATAGATGATTACCACTGATTTCATCGCCTGAGATGGATGACGTACAAAACATGGCTTATAGAAATTTACATGATTTCAGGATGAACTAGGATGAAGAATTTTCTTTTATCCTAGTTTTTTTATTAAAAAAATTAAATTATAGTGAAGGTGCAAAATGGAAACTTTTAAATTATTGGCAACCGCAGCTAGCGGTATTGAGTCAATTGTTGGAAACGAACTTAAACATATGGGTTATGATGTTCAAGTAGAAAATAGTCGTGTCCGCTTCGAAGGAACAATGGAAGATGTTATTAATACAAACCTATGGTTGAGAACCGCAGATCGCGTTAAAATCATTGTTGGTGAGTTTACGGCTACGACTTTTGACGATTTATTTGAACAAACAAAAGCAATCTCTTGGGATAAGTTTTTACCATTAGATGCGGAATTCCCTGTTCAAGGAAAATCTCAAAAATCAACACTCTATAGTGTTCCAGATGCCCAAGCAATCGTGAAAAAAGCAATTGTTGATCAATTAAGTGATGTCTATCACCGTACAACACGCTTACCAGAGACGGGTTCAAAATATCCATTGGAAGTTGCTATTAATAAAGATAACGTCTTATTGACACTTGATACAACGGGTAGCAGTTTATTTAAACGTGGTTATCGTGTTGAAAAGGGTTATGCTCCTTTAAAAGAAAATATGGCAGCTGCGTTAGTTATGTTAACTAATTGGTATCCAGAAAAACCTTTTGTTGATCCAGTATGTGGTTCAGGAACAATCCCAATTGAAGCTGCATTAATGGGACATAATATTGCACCTGGTATCGGTCGTTATTTTGTATTCGAAGATTGGGATTTTGTTGAAAAAGGACTATTTGATCGTTTAAGAGAAAAAGCAAAAGGTGAAGCAAATCTTGATGTAGTATTAGATATAGCAGGTTATGATATTGATGCTGGCATGATTGAAATTGCTAAAAAGAATGCCGCTGAAGCTGGCGTCTTGGATAGTATTGAATTCAAGCAACTTGCTGCAAAAGATTTTACAACAGAAAAAGAAAATGGTGTTTTAGTCGCTAACCCACCATACGGTGAACGATTGAGCGATACTGAATCTGTACGTGTTTTATACAAACAGATGGGTGTTGTTTATAAACAAATGCCTACTTGGAGTAAATATATCTTAACAAGTGACTTAACTTTTGAAGAATATTATGGTTCAAGAGCATCTAAAAAACGTAAGCTATATAATGGCTCATTGAGAACGGATTATTTCCAATATTGGGGTAAACGTAAACCAAGAGCATAATAAATAATAAGTTTAAAAGCTATCTAATCAACGATTAGGTAGCTTTTTTTATTTAAGATAAAAAAAATAAGTGTTATCTCTTTACTTATTAATAGTAAGTGATATACTAAGTTTATTCAAATAGAGAAGGGGAAATTAATTATGAAAACTCAATTATTAGATCTTATGGAACAACGTCGTTCAATTTACGCTTTAGGGGATAAAGTAAGTCAAACACCTGATGAAATTACTGGTGTTATCGAGGATGCTATAAAGAAATCACCAACATCATTCAATAATCAAACAATTAGAGCAGCAATTTTATATGGTAAAAATTCAGACATGGTTTGGGATATCGTTGAAAAACGTCTTAAATCTGAGGTTCCTAATGCTGAAGCATATAAGAAAACTCAAGAAAAGATTGCAACATTCCGTGCTGGATTTGGAACAATATTATACTTTATAGATACTGATGTTGTTGCTCAAAATGAAAAAGATTTTGCTTTATACGCTGATAACTTCAGAGTTTGGGCAGAACAAGGTTTGGGCGGTGCTCAACAAAGTGTTTGGACAGTATTAGCTGAAAATGGTATTGGCGCAAGTTTACAACATTATAATCCACTTATTGATACTGAAATTAAAAATGCGTTTAATATCCCTGGAAACTGGGAATTACGTGCACAAATGCCATTTGGTTCAATTGAAGCAGCGGCAGGAGATAAAGATTTCATGTTAGATGATGACAGATTCTTAGTTATTAAATAATAGTTCAAAAAGATGAAACTTAAGGTTTCATCTTTTTTTATGGAAAAATATAGAATATCTGATCAATTATGTTAAGCTTTAAATATAGAAGAATAATTTTATTGTGTTAGAGGAGATCATAAGCATGAAAAAATATCAAAAAACATATTTTTATCAACCCGAGCTAGCTAAAACGGTTATTTTATGGTCATGGACGTTCTGCTTATTTTTAGGTAGTTTATTATTATGGTTAGAGATAACAACATTACAAATTTGGACAATTGTTTTATTTATACTTTTTCTTATTGTATCAATTGTTCAAATCTTGAATCGTAAATTAATAGTTGACGACAAAAATATTAAGTTAACTAAGGTTATTCGAAAACATAATGAAATAATTGAAATTTCCGCAATAAAACAAGTTAAATTAAGAAGATTTGGACTATCTTTTTATTTAGCCAATAGTAAAAAGTCAGTTGTTTTGAATTCTAGAAGCAAGTTACAATTATACACGGACCTTAAAAAGGGAAATAAATGATGCCAATAGGTGTCATTTATTTTTTTATAAAAAAGAAATATTAAAAAGAGAAATAGCTTGAATATCCATTAAAATACGAACTATTTTTATTAATTTTTTAATTTCGTCCTTTTTTTGCTTTGACACAACGCTGAGTTGTTGATAGAATAGGTTTATTAAATTTGGAGGTAATCGAATGGCAAAGATAGCAATTGTAATGGGATCGATTTCCGACTGGACCACAATGAAATTTACGGCTAATTTATTAGATGAACTTGATATTGAGTATGATAAAAAAGTTATTTCGGCACATCGAATGCCAATAGAAATGATTAAATTTGCAGAAAGTGCGGATAAAAATGGGTATGAAGTTATTATTGCTGGTGCGGGTGGTGCCGCACATTTACCAGGAATGATTGCAGCTTCAACCGTCATCCCTGTAGTAGGCGTTCCGGTGCAGTCCCATGCGCTAAATGGAATAGACTCTTTACTGTCAATTGTTCAGATGCCTGCGGGAACACCCGTAGCAACTATGGCAATTGGTAAAGCAGGTGCAACAAATGCCGGCATCTTTGCCGCAAAAATTTGTGCCTTAAGTGATTCAACTATAAAAGATAATTTAAAGTCATATCAATTATCACTCCATCAAAAATCTTTGGAAAGTAGTGATTTACTTGATTAAAAGGATATTACCAGGACAAACAATTGGTATTATTGGTGGTGGTCAGCTAGGACAAATGATGACAACGTCTGCAAAAGAAATGGGTTATCGTGTGATTATATTAGATCCGCAAAAAGATTGCCCAGCTGCTCAGGTTGCGGACAAACAAGTGATTGCAGATTATGACGATGAGATTGCTATTTTAAATCTTGCAAAAATGTGTGATGTACTAACGTTTGAGTTTGAAAATGTAGATGCTGATACGATTGATGCAGCAAAGCAATATTGCTATGTTCCACAAGGGTCGACTGCACTGCGTATTTCACAAGATAGAATTAGTGAGAAACAATTTTTGGAAGCTCATAATTATCCAATCGCACCATTTAAATTAATACAAAGTTTTGATGATTTAGAAAATGCCATTAAAATAACTGGGTACCCATCAATTTTAAAAACGATTCGTGGCGGATATGATGGTAAAGGACAAGTTATTTTAAAGACAAGTGCTGATTTGATTGAAGCGGGAAAATTGATTCAAAATAGAACATGCGTGTTAGAAGGCTTTGTTCAGTTTGATCGTGAAGTTTCCGTTATCATTGCTAGAAATGAATTAGGCCAACAAAGTATTTTTCCGATTATCGAAAATCAACATCGTCATAATATTTTACATGAGAGTTCTTGTCCGAGTCGTTTATCGATTGAGACAAGAAAAGAAGTTGAAATTATTGCAAGTCAAATTGCTGATGATTGTTTGTCTGTTGGAACAATGGGGATTGAATTTTTTGTTTCAGATTCAGGTGGCGTTTATGTTAATGAAATTGCACCTAGACCACATAATTCCGGACATTTAACAATTGAGGCCTGTTCCTTATCACAATTTGAAGCGCATATTAGAGGAATTTGTAATTTACCAATGTTAAAACCACAGTTGTTAAGTCATGCTATTATGATTAATATTTTGGGACAACATGTCCAGTCAGTATTAAATGAAATTCAAAATGAAGGTCAATGGCGGTTTCATTTTTATGGTAAAAATGAAGCAAAACAAGATCGTAAGATGGGTCATGTAACGATATTAACCGATAATATTGAGCAAGCTAAAATTGATGTATATCAAACGAAAATTTGGGATTAAGAGAGGAAGATAAAAATGATTGATCGTTATACAAATGCTGAGATGGGTGCCATATGGTCAGATGAAAATAAATATAAAGCTTGGTTAGAAGTTGAAACATTAGCTAGTGAGGCTTGGGTTGAACTAGGCCATGTTCCAGCAGAAGACGCTGAAAAAATTCGTAAAAATGCTAGTTTTGATATTGATCGTATTTTAGAAATTGAACAAGAAACAAAGCATGATGTCGTTGCCTTTACAAGAGCTGTCTCAGAATCTCTAGGGGAAGAACGTAAGTGGGTTCATTATGGATTAACTTCTACAGATGTAGTTGATACAGCGTATGGATCTATTTTAAAACAGGCTAATGAAATTTTGCGTAAGGATATTGAAGAATTTATGGCTGTTTTAGCTGATAAAGCAGTTGAATATAAAGATACTGTTATGATGGGTAGAACACACGGTGTACATGCTGAACCAACAACATTTGGATTGAAAATTGCATTGTGGTATTCTGAAATGAAACGTCATCAAATTCGTTTTAATGATGCAGCATTAGATGTTGAAGCTGGAAAAATTAGTGGTGCTGTAGGAACATTTGCCAATATCCCAATGTTTGTGGAAACTTATGTTTGTGAGCATCTTGGAATTAGACCTCAAGAAATATCGACACAAGTCTTACCACGAGATTTACATGCTAATTATGTTTCTGAGATGGCTCTTCTTGCAACATCGATTGAAAAAATGGCAACAGAAATTCGTGGATTACAAAAAAGTGAGACACGAGAAGTTGAAGAATATTTCGCTAAAGGCCAAAAAGGTTCATCAGCTATGCCACATAAACGTAATCCAATTGGTTCAGAAAATATTACAGGGTTAGCGCGTGTCATTCGAGGACATATGGTCACTGCCTTCGAAGATGTTACATTATGGCATGAACGAGATATTTCACATAGCTCTGCAGAACGTATTATATTACCCGATACAACTATTTTATTAGATTACATGCTACGTCGCTTTACAAAAATAGTTAAAGAATTAACAGTATTTCCGGAAAATATGAAAAAAAATATGGACCGTACTTTTGGTCTTATTTACAGCCAAAGAGTTTTACTTAAATTAATTGATAGTGGCATGTCTAGAGAGGCTGCATATGATTTAATTCAACCTAAGACGGCAATCTCTTGGGATCAACAAATACAGTTCCGTCCCTTATTAGAAGCAGATGAACAAATAATGTCTGCATTAACTCAAGCAGACTTAGATGATGCTTTTGATTATCATTATCATATTAGAAATGTTGATGCTATTTTCGAACGAATTGGTCTCATTTAAAGAAATATGTAAACCATAAAGTTATTTTAATAGCTTTATGGTTTTTTGTTTGCCATAATACGAACTTTAAATTAAAAAAATATAAAAATAATCGTATTTTACCTTGATAAATTATATAGTAATTGTTAAACTATATTTGTAAAGAACGAACTATTTAGTTAAAAAGTATATTTTTATATGTTTTTATTCTTAAGGGGGCTATTCGCTTGGATCAATTGATTTACGAAGGAAAAGCTAAAGATGTTTATCAAACTAATGATGAAGAAGTATTAAGAATGGTATACAAAAACCAAGCTACCGCACTTAATGGTAAACGGAAAGAAGAAATATTAGGTAAGGGATTATTAAGCCATCAAATATCTGATATTATTTTTTCTTATTTAATGGCAAACGGTATTAAAACACATTTCATTGAAGATGTTTCTAAAACCGAACAATTAGTTAAAAAAGTTGAAATAATTCCAATTGAAGTTGTTTTACGAAATACTATTGCAGGTAGTTTTGCTCGTAAATTTGATCAAGTTGAAGGAACTAAATTAACAGTTCCTGTTATTGAATACTATTATAAGAATGATGCTCTAGACGATCCTGGAATAAATGAGTCACAAATTTTTGCGTTAAATTTTGCGACTAAAATAGAAATGGACGAAATAAAGAAACAAGTCCTTCATATTAATCAGCTACTGTATAAATTATTTAAAGACATCAATATTGATTTAATTGATTTTAAACTTGAATTCGGTCGGTATCATGGGGAACTTATTTTGGCAGATGAATTTTCACCTGATAATGCACGTTTATGGGATTCGAAGACACATAAATCATTAGATAAGGATATTTTCAGAAAAAACCAAGGTAGCATTATTCCAGTATATCAAGATGTTTTAAACCGACTAAAAAATCGAAATGAGGTCAAATAATGTATAGTGTAAAAGTTTACGTTACATATAAAGAATCAGTTTTAGATCCGCAAGGTCAAGCTGTTAATGAAGCGATTAACCGATTAGGATTCTCAGGTGTTAGTGACGTTCGAGTTGGTAAATATTTTGTGTTAAAGGTTGAAGCAACTGAATTAGAGATAGACCAAAAAATTGATGCGATTTGTGATAAATTATTAGCTAATCCAAATATGGAGCAATATCGTTACGAACTTGAAAAAGTGGAGGCTTAATCATGAAATTTGCAGTTGTTGTATTTCCTGGTTCAAATTGTGATTATGATTTACTTCACGCTATTCGGGATGGTTTACATGAACAAGCTGAGTTTGTGTCGTATACAGAGGAATCTCTTGATGGTTTTGATGGTGTATTACTTCCAGGTGGATTTTCATACGGCGATTACTTAAGAAGTGGGGCAATTGCCAGTTTATCACCCATTATGAATGAAGTGAGACGTTTTGCGGATGAAGGTAAACTAGTGTTTGGAACCTGTAATGGATTTCAAATGTTAACGGAAATGCAACTACTTCCAGGTGCATTAATTCAAAATAAAAATATTAAATTTATTTGTAAGCCAGTTACTTTGGAAATTGTTAATAATCAAACGCGTTTTACAACTGATTATAAAACGCAAACGACAATTGAATTACCAATTGCTCATGGCGAGGGTAATTATTATTGTGATGATGAAACATTAGCTTCTCTTAAGAAAAATAATCAAATTATTTTTAGATATCAAGATAACCCAAATGGAAGTATTGATAATATTGCTGGAATTATTAATGAGCGTGGAAATGTACTTGGTATGATGCCGCATCCAGAACGTGCTATTGAAGCATTGCTCGGTTCAACGGACGGCCTAAATTTATTTAAATCGATGTTAACGACATACACAGAGGGAGTGGGTTAATTTGGTTACAAAACAAGAACCGACGGCACAAATAATTGAAGATACCAAATTATATCAAAATTGGGGATTAACTGATTCAGAATATAAGTTAATTAAAGATGATATTTTAAGTCGTCAACCTAACTATACTGAAACTGGTTTATTTTCAGTAATGTGGAGTGAGCATTGTTCTTACAAAAATTCCCGCCCCGTTTTAAAACATTTTCCAAATTCTGGGCCGCAAGTTTTACAAGGACCTGGAGAAGGTGCTGGTGTTATTGATATTGGTGATGGTAAAGCAGTTGTATTTAAAGCTGAAAGCCATAATCATCCCTCAGCTGTTGAACCCTATGAAGGTGCCGCAACAGGTGTCGGCGGTATTATCAGAGATATTTTTTCAATGGGGGCAACACCTATTGCACTTCTTGACAGTTTACGTTTCGGTGAACTAGATAATGAGCACACTAAGTATCTTGTTTCAGAAATTGTAGCTGGTATCGGAGGATACGGTAACTGTATTGGTATTCCAACTGTTGGTGGAGAAATAGGATTTGATCCTTGTTATGAGGGTAACCCACTAGTAAATGCAATGTGTGTTGGACTGATTGATCATAAAAATATTCAAAAAGGCCAGGCAAAAGGTGATGGAAATCTAGTTATTTATGTTGGTGCTAAAACGGGTCGTGATGGTATTCATGGGGCAACGTTTGCTTCTGATGAATTTGCTGATGATAAAGAAACACAGCGTTCAGCTGTTCAAGTTGGTGATCCATTCATGGAAAAATTATTAATGGATGCTTGTCTCGAACTTATTCTAGATCATCCAGACTGGTTAGTTGGTATTCAAGATATGGGAGCTGCTGGATTAGTTTCGTCAACTGCTGAAATGGCCTCGAAAGCTAAATCAGGGATGGTACTTGATTTAGATAACGTTCCACAACGTGAAACTAATATGTCTGCTTACGAAATGATGTTATCTGAATCTCAAGAACGGATGGTTCTTTGTATTAAACCTGAATTTGAAACTAAAGTTATCAATTTATTTAAAAAATATGATTTAGAAGCCGTTAATATCGGGTATGTAACAGAAAATACGGATTATGTTTTAATACATGAGGGAAAAATTGTTGCTAATATTCCCGTTGATTCTTTAGCAAGTGATGCACCAGTCTATCATAAGGAACAAAAAGAACCTGCAAGAATCAGCAAATTTAAAGCGCAGTCTGATTTTATACCTGAAATAGAAAATACGAAGCAAACTTGGTTAGATTTGTTACAACAACCAACAATCGCATCCAAAAAATCATTGTACGAAACGTACGATTCTCAAGTTAAAGTCAATACAGTGGTTAGACCTGGTAGTGATGCAGGTGTTATTCGAATTAGAGAAACTAATAAGGCACTCGCAATGACAACAGATTGTAATGCGCGTTATATTTACTTGAATCCTAAGGTTGGTGGTCAAATTGCTGTTTCTGAAGCAGCGCGTAACATAGTTGCATCTGGTGGACAACCACTCGCTATTACAGATTGCTTAAATTATGGACGTCCTGAAAATCCAGAAATTTTTTGGGAATTTGATCAAAGTGCTATCGGTATTTCTGAAGCATGTGACTTATTTAATACACCTGTTATTTCTGGTAATGTCTCTTTATATAATGAATTTAATGAACAAGCCATTTATCCAACGCCAATGATTGGAATGGTTGGTTTAATTAAAGATGTTAAAAATATAACAACGCAAGATTTTAAACATGCTAATGATTTAATTTATTTAGTGGGTACAACTTATAATGATTTTAATGGTTCAGAAATTCAGAAAATGACTACTAACGAGATTTCCGGAGATATTAAACATTTTGATTTAAAGACTGAACAAAGTAACCAAGCGTTTGTTTTAGAAGCTATCGAATCTGGTTTAGTCGAAAGTGCACATGATTTATCTGAAGGTGGTCTAGCCGTTGCTTTAAGTGAATCCGTATTTAAAAACGATTTAGGTATTGATATTAATGTAAATATGACAGATGCACAACTTTTCTCAGAATCACAATCGCGATTCATTTTATCGATTAAATCAGAAAATAAGACAGATTTTGAAAATTTAATGAATCAAACTGCTGAAAAAATTGGCTGTGTTACAGCAGACCAATTAATTAACGTGACGACAAAAGGGAGTAAGATAACTCTTACAACTTCTGAAGCCAAACAAGTTTGGGAGGATGCAATTCCGTGCCTAATGAAATAAGAAGTTTAAATGAAGAATGTGGTGTTTTTGGTGTTTGGGGAAATGAAGATGCAAATCAGATTACCTATTTTGGTCTGCATAGTTTACAACATCGCGGCCAAGAAGGTGCAGGAATTGTATCAAATGATGAAGGTAAACTAATTGGTTATAGAGGATTAGGATTACTATCAGATGTTTTTAGAAATCCTGAAAAAATAAAAAAATTAACCGGTAATGCAGCTATTGGACATGTACGTTATGCAACGGCCGGTAGTAACGGAATTGATAACATTCAGCCATTTTTATTTGATTTTTACGATACACAGTTTGCCTTAGCCCATAATGGTAATTTAACTAATGCGGTAACGCTTAGAAATGAGTTAGAGCAAGATGGGGCTATTTTCAAATCAAGTTCGGATTCAGAGGTTTTGATGCACTTAATTCGTCGTTCATCACAAGACACTTTGCATGAACAGGTTAAAGACGCATTAAATCAAGTACATGGTGGGTTTGCTTACTTATTAATGACGTCAAACTACATGATTGCGGCACTTGATCCAAATGGATTTAGACCACTATCTATTGGTCAAATGGTAAATGGTGCTTACGTCGTTGCAAGTGAAACCTGTGCTTTAGATTCTGTTGGGGCAGAATTCGTTCGCGATGTGAACCCTGGTGAAATCGTCACTATTACTGACGAAGGGCTATCAATTGACGTTTATACAACTGAAACTAAAATGTCAATTTGTTCAATGGAATATATTTATTTTGCAAGACCGGATTCGGATATTTGTGGGATTAATGTCCATTCTGCTCGTAAAAGAATGGGTCGCAAACTAGCACGAGAAACGGGTATTGATGCAGATATGGTTATTGGTGTACCAAATTCCTCATTGTCTGCAGCTAGTGGTTATGCAGAAGAAAGTGGCATTCCTTATGAAATGGGATTAGTTAAAAATCAATATATTGGCCGGACCTTTATTCAACCCACCCAAAGACTTAGAGAACAAGGGGTGCGAATGAAATTATCAGCTGTTAAAAGCGTGGTTAAGGGTAAAAAGATTATTTTAGTCGATGATTCAATTGTTCGGGGGACAACGAGTAAACACATTGTTAGATTGTTAAAAGAAGCTGGAGCTGCTGAAGTTCATTTGCGAATTGCGTCACCACCTCTTAAATACCCTTGTTTTTATGGGATTGATATTCAAAAGCAATCTGAATTAATTGCCGCAAATAAATCAATTGAAGAAATGAAGGCTATTATTGGGGCAGACTCATTAGCATTTCTAAGTGAAGCTGGATTAATTGCTTCAATTGGTTTGAATTTAGATGCCCCATATTCAGGACTATGTATGGCTTACTTTAATGGTGATTATCCAACGCCATTATATGATTACGAGGATGAGTATTTAGCAAACTTAACGACAGAAAAGTGAGGACTTCAAAATGGTAAATGCTTATCAAAAATCGGGTGTTGATGTGAATGCAGGGTATGACGTCGTTAATCGAATTAATAAACAAATGTCACTGGTAAATGAAACAAGTTCAGTTGGTGGATTTGGAGGACTCTTTGATCTCAGTCGATTAGGTATTATAGAGCCACTTATGGTTTCAGGTACTGATGGCGTTGGCACCAAATTGATGGTTGCCTTTGAAACAAATCGACATGACACAATTGGGATTGATTGTGTGGCTATGTGTGTTAATGACATTGTTGCTCAGGGTGCAACGCCTCTATACTTTTTGGACTACTTAGCGACTGGCAAAACTGAACCTCAAAAAATTGAAAGTATTATTTCTGGGGTAATTAAAGGATGTCAAACAGCACATATGAATCTTATTGGTGGTGAAACAGCTGAAATGCCAGGGATGTATCAAAAAACACATTATGATATGGCCGGATTTGCGGTTGGTGTTGTTGAAAAAAGTCAATTAATAGATGGTCATTCAATTCAAGAAAATGACATTTTAATTGGAATTTCGTCAACCGGTATTCATTCAAATGGATTCTCACTTGTTAGAAAGATATTTCTTGAAGACATGGCTTTTAATTTAGATGAAGCTTTACCAGAAATACCTAATGAATCACTTGCTGAAATATTAATGACACCAACAAAAATTTATGTAGATGATCTGATTCCTTTATTTCAAGATAATTTGATTAAAGGCGCAGCACATATTACAGGTGGTGGCTTTATTGAAAATATACCAAGAATGTTACCAGAAGGGCTAAAAGCAACAATTAATCTAGGATTATGGCCAGTACTACCAATTTTTGATGCCATCTCTAGATACGGTGAGATACCCCATTCAGAGATGTATGAAATTTTTAATATGGGTATTGGAATGGTTTTGGCTGTTGATAAAGCTAACGTTGAACAGGTGCTGACACAATTAAATAAAGAAACTGTACACGCTTATGAAATAGGCAGTATAGAAATTAAAAATACTGATCAAACGGTCGAATTGGTAGGTAAATAAAATGGTCAAAGTAGCAATTTTTGCATCAGGGACCGGTTCTAATTTTGAATTTATTGCAGATAATCAGGCATTAAAAGATGCAGGATTAGAAATTGAAGTTTTAGTTTGTGATCGACCAAAAGCGGCTGTCATTAAAAAGGCAGCACGTAGAGGAATTCCAACCTTTATTATTCAACCTAAAGACTTTGAAAATCGTAGTCATTATGAACAAGTGATTGTTAATGAATTAGCTAAGTATCAAATCGACACCATTTTATTGGCGGGTTATATGCGTGTGATTACAAGTACATTATTGAGTAAGTATCCGATGGAAATTATTAATATTCATCCCGCAATGTTACCCCTTTTTCCAGGTATTCATGGAATTGAGGATGCGTATAAGGCAGGTGTTAGTGTAACTGGTGTGACGATACACTACATTGACGAAGGTGTTGATACGGGGCCAATTATAGCGCAACAAAGTATTCCTATTTTACCAAATGAAACACTTGAACAATTGGAAAGTAAGATTCATGATGTTGAACACCAACTATATCCAAAGGTGATTCTAAATTTATTAAACAATAAAAAGGGAGATTAATAAGATGAAAAGAGCTTTGATAAGTGTATCTGATAAAACTGGTGTTGCAGACTTCGCTCAGGGATTAATCAAACGTGGATTTGAAATTATTTCAACTGGTGGTACGTTTAATATTTTAAAGGATGCCGATATCGCTGTAATTAGAATTGAAGATGTGACTCACTTTCCAGAAATGCTTGATGGACGAGTTAAAACATTACACCCAATGATTCATGGTGGGTTATTAGCAAGGCGTGACAATCCAGCTCATATGGCTAAATTAGAAGAAGAACATATTGCCTTAATCGATTTAGTTTGTGTAAACTTATATCCCTTTAAAGAAACGATTGAAAAACCTGGTATTACTGAGTCAGAAGCTATTGAGCAAATCGATATTGGTGGGCCTTCAATGTTGCGTTCTGCTGCCAAAAATTTTGAATCTGTTTATGTTGTTGTCGATAAAGCTGATTATCCGTCTGTTTTAGATAAACTCGATGATGATAAAATGGATAATCAGTTTCGTCGACAATTAGCAGCTAAAGCGTTTAGACACACGGCTGCATATGATACTTTAATATCATCTTATTTAACAAAAGAATTAGAAATTGAATTTCCTGAAAAATTGTCATTAACATATGATTTCAAACAAGGAATGCGTTATGGTGAAAATGCACATCAAAAAGCGGCTTTCTATCAATCAGCTTTACCAAATGCTTTTTCGATTGCTGCCGCTAAACAATTACATGGTAAAGAGTTATCGTATAACAATATTAAAGATGCCGACGCTGCTTTAAAAGTTGTCTCAGAATTTAAGCAACCTGCTGTCGTTGCGATGAAACATATGAATCCTTGTGGGGTTGGTACTGGAGAAACGATTAATGCTGCATGGAAAAAAGCATTTGATGCTGATAAAACGTCAATTTTCGGAGGCATTATTGCCTTAAATCGTGAAGTTGATTTAGAAACAGCAACTGAATTACATCATTTATTCCTTGAAATTATTATCGCACCAAACTTCACAGATGCTGCATATGATATTTTAGCTAAGAAGAAAAATCTTCGTGTTATGACAATTGATTTCAGTCAAAAGGACCAAGCTGATAAATATGAATATGTCTCAGTGATGGGTGGCTTACTTGTTCAAGAACGTGATCAAGTCATTGACCAAATGGAAGAATTAAAAACGGTAACTGAAAAATTACCAACAAGTGATGAAAAAGAAGCAATATTATTCGCTCAAAGAATTGTGAAGCATGTTAAGAGTAATGCGATTGTAATTGCAACTAAGGATCAAACACTTGGAATTGGTGCGGGTCAAATGAACCGTGTCGGATCGGTTAAAATTGCGTTAGAGCAAGCACTAGAACATGGGATGGTAGAACCATTTGTCTTAGCTTCAGATGCTTACTTCCCAATGGATGATAGTGTTGAATATGCTGCTGATCATGGTATTACGGCAATTATTCAACCGGGAGGGTCAATTAAAGACCAAGAGTCAATTGATATGGCTAATCGCAAAAATATTGCTATGGTATTTAGTGGCCGTCGTCATTTCAAACATTAAATTGTTAAAATGAGTCTATCTTTTTAACCTATGAAAGGATTATTTTAAATAATGAAAATTTTAGTTATTGGTTCTGGCGGACGTGAACATGCCATCGCACGTAAATTTATTGAAAGTGATACTGTCTCAGATGTTTACTGTTTACCCGGAAACCCTGGGATGAATAACAACGGGATTAAATCTGTGGGTATTGATATCACTAATTGGATTGGCATGACAACCTTTGTCCGTGAAAATGACATTGATTGGACTTTTGTTGGACCAGAAATTCCACTGATAGATGGCATAACTGATTTTTTTCGTGAAGAAAACCTAGTTATATATGGGCCTTCAAAAGCCGCTGCCCAGTTAGAGGGGTCAAAGGAATTTGCGAAACAAGTTATGGCGTCAGCCAATATCCCGACAGCTAACTATCAGACATTTACCGATTACCAGACTGCATTAGATTATATGACGCACCAATCATTCCCAATAGTTATTAAAGCAAATGGATTAGCTGGTGGTAAGGGCGTTATTATTGCTCAAGATCTATCAGAAGCAACTGATGCTTTGCGTTCATTTTTAGTCCAACAACAATTTAATACAACAGAAGTATTAATTGAAGAGTACCTTGAGGGTGAAGAATTTTCATTGATGGCATTTATTGATCGAGATAAAGTTTATCCGATGCCAATTTCTCAAGACCATAAACGGGCATTTGAGGGAGATAATGGTCCTAATACCGGCGGAATGGGCGCATATTGTCCAGTTCCACAAATTTCAGAAGATGTTGTTACGGAATCAATTGAAAAAATTGTTCAGCCAACAGCGGATGAAATGATGAAACGTGGTATTCCATTCACAGGTATTTTATATGTGGGAGTAATTTTAACTAAAGACGGTCCAAAAGTAATTGAATACAATGTTCGGTTTGGCGACCCCGAAACTGAAGTCGTATTACCAAGATTAAAAACGGATTTTGCATTAGTTATTTCAAAATTATTGCAGCATGAAAGTCCATCTTTACAATGGGAAACAGAGGGAATCACTCTAGGTGTCGTTATTGCCGCTGATGGGTATCCAGAAAATCCTGAAAAAAATATTACATTACCCAATTTAAGTGACTTTAAGTCACTTTCCAACAGAATTGATTTTGCAGGTGTAAAATTAGTTGATAAGAAATTAGTTAGTGCAGGTGGACGCATTTATATTATGCATGAATCAGGCGTAGACATGGCAGATGCACAACAGAAACTTTATCAGTTAATTGCTGATTTTGAAGCACACAAAACATTTTACAGAATGGATATTGGTTATAGGGCGAATCTAAAATAAAAAAACGTTCATGTTTACTTATAGTACAAGTAAGCATGAACGTTTTATGAGTTTATGACAGATTAATTAGTGACAATTGAAACATTTGCGGCCTGTAAACCACGGCTACCTTCTTTAATTTCAAATGTTACATTTTGACCAGTTCCAAGTACTTTAAATGCGTCAGATTGTATAGCGGTATAATGGACAAATATCTCTTTTTCATCACCATAAGCAATGAATCCATAACCTTTTTGTGCGCTAAACCATTCAACAATGCCAGATTCCATATCAAACGCCTCCCAAAATTGGTCGTAAAGTTTAAGTACTTCTACAGTATAGGTAACTTTAACCAGTAGTGCAACTAATGACAATCGCAGTTTTCTCAGTTATACTTAAAAGAACTTAATATGAAGGGATGATCAATTTGAACGATATAGAAATTGCACAAAAAAACGTGATGAAACCAATCGAAGAAGTAGCTAACGAGATTGGTTTGAAAAAAACTGATATTGAACCATATGGTAATTTTAAGGCAAAAATAAACTTACCTTTAGATTTACCTAAAAATAAAAATTCTAAGTTAATTCTCGTTACAGCAATTAGTCCCACTCCAGCTGGAGAAGGTAAATCAACCGTAACAGTTGGTTTAGGGGATGCTATGCATCGTTTGAATGAGAAAGTTATGATTGCTCTCAGAGAACCTTCTTTAGGTCCTGTTATGGGGATGAAGGGTGGCGCAACTGGTGGTGGTTATTCTCAAGTTGTCCCAATGGAAGATATTAATTTACACTTTACAGGTGATATGCATGCTTTAACAACTGCAAATAATACACTTGCTGCTTTGATTGATAATCATATTCAGCAAGGTAACGATTTAAAAATTGATCAAAGACGTATCATTTGGAAACGAGTACTTGATATTAACGATCGTGCATTACGCCATGTTGTAGTAGGCCTTGGTGGCCCAATGCAAGGGATACCTAGAGAAGATGGATTTGATATTACAGTTGCCAGTGAATTAATGGCTATTTTGTGTTTGTCAAAAGATATTAAAGATCTAAAATCAAGAATCAGTGATATTGTTGTAGCATACAATATAGATAAAAAACCAATTACAGTTGCTGATTTAGGTGTAACTGGTGCAATTAGTTTGTTATTAAAAGATGCAATTAAACCTAATTTAGTTCAGACTTTAGAGCATACACCTGCCATTATTCACGGCGGACCTTTTGCTAATATCGCACATGGCTGTAATAGTGTTCTTGCAACACAAACTGCCTTACAATTGGGCGACTATGCAATTACGGAAGCGGGATTTGGGGCTGACTTAGGTGCTGAAAAATTTCTTGATATCAAAACACCAATCTTAGGTAAGACACCTGATACAATTGTTCTTGTTGCTACAATCCGCGCTTTGAAAATGCATGGCGGAGTTGCTAAAACTGAATTGAATACTGAAAATGTTGCTGCTTTAAAAGCAGGATTTGTTAATTTAAAGAAGCATGTTGAAAGTATGCAGCGTTATGGCATTCCAGTTGTTGTTGCTATTAACAAGTTTACTGCTGATACAGATCTTGAAGTCCAAACTTTGATTGAACTTACCTCTGAAATTGGTGTTTCCGCTATACCTGCAGATGTTTGGGGACAAGGTGGTGCCGGTGCTCTTGATTTAGCAAAAAAGGTGATTGAAACAACGAATGAGATTCATGAATTTAAAGCATTGTACGAGGCTGATGATTCTGCTGAAACTAAAATTGAAAAAATTGTTAAAACGATTTATGGTGGCGCTAAAGTTGAATATGCACCTAAAGCAAAACAGCAATTACGTCAGTTTAAAGAATTGGGATGGGATAAATTACCTATTTGTATGGCAAAAACACAGTATTCATTGTCAGATAATGCTAAACTGTTAGGAGCACCTACGGAATTTACAATTCATATACGTGAATTTAATCCTAAATTAGGATCGCGTTTCTTAGTTGCACTAACTGGAAATGTCCTAACGATGCCTGGATTACCTAAAGATCCAGCTGCAAATCATATGGATATTGACGATAATGGCCTAATTTCAGGGTTATATTAATTAAGAATTAAGAGGATTTAATATGATTTTATATGCATTATTAGCAATAATTATTTTAGTTGTAGATCAAGTAGTGAAATACGTGGTTTCAGCTAATATTGCGTTGAACACGAGTCAAACAGTTATACCTAATTTTTTATCGATTGCTAATATTAGAAACGATGGTGCAGCTTGGAGTTTACTGGCTGGAAAACAATGGTTCTTTTTTATTGTTTCTGTTTTAGCATTAGGATTAATGATTTATTACTTTTATAAATATAGAACAAACATGGGCTATAAGTTCAGCATTACATTGATGATTGCTGGAACATTAGGCAACTTTATTGATCGATTGAGATTTGGTTATGTTGTTGATATGTTTCAAACAGATTTTGTTAACTTTCCAATTTTTAACGTGGCGGATACTGCGTTAACAGTTGGCGTTATCATTTTATTAATAATTGTTTTAAAGGAAGACGATAAATGACAGAATTAGTAATTCAAGATGAGACAGGACGTCTCGATAAGGTTATTGCGAAGTTAATGCCTGAAATATCTAGATCAAAAGTACAACGCTGGATTGAAAGTGGCGATATTTTAGTTAATGGTAAAACAGAAAAGACTAAATATGCCGTCCAACCAGGAGATAAAATTAATTTAGTAGAACCTGAACCAGTTGAGTTAGATTTAATACCACAAGATATCCCATTAGACATTGTTTATGAAGATGATGATGTTATTGTTGTGAATAAACCGCAAGGTATGGTTGTTCATCCATCACCGGGGCATGCAGATGGTACATTAGTTAATGCATTATTATTCCATAGTCCTTTATCAACAATTAATGGTGCCTTTAGACCAGGAATTGTTCATCGAATTGATAAGGATACTTCTGGACTTTTAATGGTTGCTAAAAATGATAAAGCACATCAATCATTAGCTGCTCAATTGAAAGCAAAAACGAATATTCGTGAATATATTGCTTTAGTACACCAACCGATTAAAGAAGAATCAGGAATTATTAAAGCACCACTCGGTCGTTCACCAAAAGATCGTATGAAGCAAGCGGTTGTTAAAGATGGACGTCCAGCAGTGACACATTTTAAAGTGGAAAAAAATTATGAAAACTACTCACTTATTAAGTGTCAGTTAGAAACAGGTCGTACACATCAAATTCGTGTTCACATGCAATATATTGGGCACCCAGTTGTAGGTGATCCCTTATATGGGTCACGTAAAACAATTAAAGGGCATGGTCAATTTTTACATGCAGCTAAGCTTGGATTTAAGCATCCAACAACGGGTAAAGAGCTTATTTTTGAAGTACCAATCCCACCTATTTTTAAAAGTACGCTGGATTATCTTGACAAAACAAACGCTATCAGGTAACATGAAAATCAATAAAGTTCCTTTAAAATAGTCCTGTGAGACTAAAAGGTAATGTGCGAATAGATTTCTTTTCTAGAAGTCTGCCTCTTAGTCTAAGTATTTTTAGATTAGGGGGCTTTTTTATTGGAAAAAAGGAGGAATACTAGATGGCAAAAGAAGTAGTAGATTCGTTAGGTATGAAACGTGCTTTAACCAGAATGACATACGAAATTATTGAAAAGAATAAAGGTATTGATAATCTGGTACTGATTGGAATCAAAACAAGAGGCATCTATTTAGCAAGACGAATTGCGGATCGCTTAAAACAACTTGAAGGTGCTGATGTTTCAGTGGGTTCACTAGATATTGCACTTTATCGTGATGACCGACATGATGCAAGTTTAGGTAATGAACCAACTGTTAATACGCAAGGTGAACAAATTGATTTTGATATTACAGGTAAGCAAGTTATATTAATTGATGATGTTTTATATACTGGACGTACAATTAGAGCTGCACTTGATGCTTTAATGGATCAAGGAAGACCTCAAACTATTAATTTAGCCGTTCTTGTTGATCGAGGCCATAGAGAATTACCAATAAGAGCTGATTATGTTGGGAAAAATATTCCTACCTCGTCAGATGAACAAGTATCAGTTTCAGTAGAAGAAATTGATGGCAAAGACTCAATTGAAATTGAAAGAATTAAATAATAAATCGTTAAGATGTTCCAGAGAGAGCAAACGATTTAGAAATCTATTAGGGAATAACGTAGGCCCAAACTAGATTTCAACTTCGAACGCATCTCTCTATAGAGGTGCGTTTTTTATATAGAAAGGAAATGAGAAAATGAAAGAAAAGTTTAGAAATGATGATGCTGTACTTGATATCCATGATAGACCATCATTTGGGCAATGGATGGGATTATCAATTCAACATTTGTTCACGATGTTTGGAGCAACAGTTTTAGTACCTATTCTAGTCGGTTTGAACCCAAGTATTGCTTTATTTAGTTCAGGTGTAGGTACTTTGGTTTATATCGGAATTACAAATGGTAAAATTCCAGCTTACCTTGGTTCAAGTTTTGCTTTTATTGCGGTTATGCAAATGTTAATGAAAACATCCGGTTATCCGGCGGTTGCTCAAGGAACGATTGCAGCTGGATTAGTTTATCTGATTGTTTCAATTATTATCGGAAAAGTTGGTTCAGGTTGGCTTGATCGTATTTTACCACCAGTTGTCGTGGGGCCAGTTGTCATGGTCATCGGATTATCTATGGCAACAACAGCAGCAAGTAACGCGATGTTAAAATCGGGTACTTATGATATTAAATATGTTTGGGTCGCAATCTTCACCCTGGCCATTACAATATTTTTCAATATGTATCTTAAAGGATTCATTAGTTTAATTCCCATTTTATTAGGAATTGTCTGTGGCTACATTATGGCCGTCTTATGTGGAATCGTTGATTTTTCTACGGTAGAAAAGGCAAATTGGCTTACATTACCTGCATTCGATGTTGCATTTATAAATTACCAACCTAAAATTTATTGGAGCGCCATTATTGGTATGGCACCAATCGCATTTGTCACAATGACTGAGCATATGGGTCATATAATGGTTTTAAATAAATTAACGAAAAGAAACTTTTTCAAGGATCCTGGACTAAATAGAACCCTTTTCGGTGATGGTGTATCATCAATTATTGCTGGATTTGTTGGAGGTCCTCCAACAACTTCGTACGGTGAAAATATTGGTGTTTTAGCCATGACTAAGGTTCATAGTATTTGGGTGATTGGTGGCGCCGCATTCTTCGCCATTGTCTTTAGTTTCGTTGGAAAAATTAGTGCTTTGATTCAAAGTATTCCAGGACCAGTTATTGGTGGTATTAGTTTTCTACTCTTTGGTGTTATTGCTTCAAGTGGGTTAAGAATCTTAATCGATAATCAAATTGATTATGATAAAAAGCATAATCTGATGATTACTGCCAGTATCCTAGTGTTAGGAATTGGTGGCATGTACTTAAAAGTAGGCGATTTACAATTAACAAGTATTGCACTTGCAACAGTAGTAGGTATTGCACTAAACCTTATTTTACCTAAAGAAGCTAAAAGCGAAAAATAATAGGAGATGATATTTTGTTAGATAAAAAGACAAATTTAGTTCAGTTACAACATTTAGTATCAATCGAGGATCTATCTACAGAAGAAGTTGAAGCATTAATTGAAAGAGCTGAAAAGTTTAAACGAAATCCGTCATTATTTAACTTAAAACATCCTATCTTTACAACAAATTTATTTTTTGAAAATAGTACCAGAACACATAGTAGCTTTGAAGTAGCTGAGCAACGTATGAAATTAAACATTGTCTCATTTAATCCAAGTATTAGTGCACTCAGTAAAGGTGAAACTTTATACGATACTGTTTTAACAATGGGTGCTATTGGGACTCAAATCGCAGTTATCCGCCATCCTGAGAATGAATATTATCAACAATTAATTGGTGATAATGATTTGGGAGTTGGTATTATCAATGGTGGAGATGGGAGTGGACAACATCCTTCACAATGTTTACTCGATATGATGACGATTAAAGAAGAGTTTGGGACATTTAAAGACTTAAAAGTTGCAATTGTAGGAGATTTAACTAATTCGAGAGTTGCTAAAAGTAATATGCAATTATTAAAAAAATTAGGTGCTTCATTATACTTTTCAGGTCCAAAGGAATGGTTTTCTGAAGAATTTGAAGCATACGGTCAGTATTTAGAAATGGACGAATTAGTTGGTGAAGTTGATGTTATGATGATGCTACGTGTCCAACATGAGCGTCATACGGATGATAGTAAATTTTCGAAAAAGAATTATCATGAAAAATTTGGATTAAGTATTGAACGCGGTAAAAAATTAAAAAAACAAACAATTATTATGCATCCGGGTCCGATTAATAGAGATGTAGAATTAGCCAGTGAATTAGTTGAATGTGAACAATCACGATTTGTAAAACAAATGACGAATGGGGTATTTGTTAGAATGGCCATTTTAGAAGCTGTCATTAACGGACGTCATTTAATGGAGGCTAATAGAGCATGAAGAAATTAATTAAAAACGGAACCGTTTTTTTGAATCATAGTTTTAGCCAACAAGATATCTTGATTGAAGACGACAAAATTAAAGCAATTGGCACTAATTTAGCTGATGAACTGTTAAATGTTGATTTAGTTATTGATGCAGAACATTTAATTGTTGTACCCGGGTTAATTGACGTTCATGTCCATTACAGGGAACCTGGATTTGAATACAAAGAGACGATTAAGACAGGAAGTCAGGCCGCTGCCCGAGGTGGTTTTACCACAGTAGGAGCCATGCCTAATTTAGATCCTGTTCCTGATACGTTAGAACATTTTGCTGAAATAAAGCGACGTAATCAAAAAGACGGACAAGTACATATTTCCCAATATGCTGCAATTACCAAAGGTAGAACTTCTGAAGAATTAGTAAATTTTGGAGAATTAAAAAAAGCCGGGGCATTCGCCTTTACAAATGATGGCTCAGGTATTCAGACAGCTGGAACAATGTATCTTGCAATGAAAGAAGCAGTAAAGGTTAATTTACCACTTGTCTCTCATGTTGAAGATAACTCATTATTATTTGGTGGCGTCATGAACGAAGGTGTTCGTGCAAAAAATCTAGGGCTACCTGGTATTATGGGGGTTGTAGAATCATCACAATTAGCCCGAGATTTAATGCTTGCACAAAAAACGGGTGTTCACTATCATATGTGTCACGTTTCTACAAAAGAAAGTGTGGAATTAATTCGACTTGCTAAGAGTCATGGAATTAATGTTTCCTGTGAAGTTTCACCACATCATTTATTATTAACGGATTCAGACATTCATATGGATAATGGTAATTTTAAAATGAACCCCCCATTACGAACTGAAGAAGATCGCCTAGCTTTGATCGAGGGATTATTAGATGGCACAATCGATATGATTGCGACAGATCATGCACCACATAGTGAAGATGAAAAACGCGGTAGCATGCTTAATGCCGCTTTTGGTATAACTGGAAGTGAAACGGCCTTTCCGTTGTTATATACAAGAATGGTTAAAACAGGGATTTTAACATTAGCCCAACTTATTGTTCTAATGAGTGAAGCGCCAGCCAAACAGTTTAATCTAAATGGTGGTACGTTTGAGCCTGGTTCAGTAGCAGATATTGCAATTTTTGATATCAAAAATGAGCAAACAATTAATGAAGCAGATTATGTCTCAAAAGGTAAAAATAGTCCTTTTACAGGGCAAAAAATTTATGGGAAAACAATGTTAACGCTAGTTAGCGGTGAAATCAAATATGATAGTCGAAAGGTTGAGTAAATCATGAAACGATTCTTAATTTTAGAAGACGGAAGTATTTTTAAAGGATTTAGTTTTGGAGCAATGGCCTCAACTACTGGCGAAGTCGTTTTTACGACTGGAATGACAGGGTACCAAGAAACGATTACAGATCAATCATTCAGTAATCAAATTATCACGTTTACTAATCCTATTATTGGTAATTATGGTGTTAATTTGGATGATTATGAATCAATAGAACCTTCATGCAAGGGCGTTATCGTTAATAATGTTGCTAGGGTTTCTAGCAATTGGCGTCAACAATTAACCTTAGATGAATTTTTAAAACAGAAGGATATTCCTGGAATATATGGCATTGATACACGCGAATTAACAAAGAAATTACGAAATGTAGGAACGATGAAAGGAAGCATTATTGATTCCGATGCTGATTTAAATCATGCCTTTGATGCAATGAGTGCAACTGTACTCAACCAAAATATCGTCCAACAAGTTTCAACGATTAAACCCTATCCTAATCCTGGAACAAAATTAAACATTGTATTAGTCGATTTTGGGTTAAAGCACAGTATTTTGCGAGAGTTATCTAAGCGTGATTGCAACGTAATTGTTTTACCGTATAATGCAACTGCAAAACAAATATCTGATTTACAACCTGATGGTGTCCTATTATCGAATGGGCCAGGGGATCCCAAAACTTTACCGGAGGTTGTTGAGATGATCAAAATGATACAACCTAAATTTCCGATTTTTGGTATTTGTTTAGGACATCAGTTACTAGCACTAGCAAACGGTGCAGATACATATAAAATGAAATTCGGACATCGTGGATTTAATCATCCGGTTAGAGAAATTGCAACTGGACGAATTGATTTCACCTCACAAAATCATGGATTTGCGGTGGATAGCGATTCTATCGATTCAGATAAACTGATAGTGACACATCGTGAAATTAATGACGAGTCTGTTGAAGGAATTAAACATAAAACTGATCCAGCATTTAGTGTCCAATTTCATCCGGATGCTGCGCCTGGTCCACATGATGCAGATTATTTATTTGATGAATTTATTGAAATGATAAACCGAGTTGGGAGAAAATAAATATGCCTAAGAGAAATGATATCCATAAAATAATGGTTCTTGGATCTGGTCCTATTATTATTGGTCAGGCCGCAGAGTTTGATTATTCTGGTACACAAGCTTGTTTATCTTTAAAAGAAGAGGGTTACGAAGTTGTTTTAGTGAATTCCAATCCAGCTACAATTATGACGGATAAAGAAGTTGCAGACGAAGTGTACATTGAACCTTTAACGGTAGAATCAGTTTCAGGTATTTTACGTAAAGAGTATCCAGATGCCATTGTACCAACTTTAGGTGGTCAAATTGGCCTTAATTTAGCTATGGAATTGTCTCAATCAGGTATATTAGATGAATTAAACATTGAATTATTAGGTACTAAATTAAAATCAATTGATCAAGCTGAAGATCGTGAACAATTTAAACAATTAATGCAAGAGTTAAATGAACCCGTTCCGGAATCACTAACTGTTGAAACCTTAGAGAGTGCGCTAGAATTTGCAGATATTGCAGGATACCCAGTTATTGTTAGACCTGCATTTACAATGGGTGGGACTGGTGGTGGTCTATGTAAAACAGCTGAAGAACTTAGTAAAACGGTTGTTAATGGATTAGAGCTATCACCAACAACACAATGCTTGATAGAAAAGAGTATTGCAGGATACAAGGAAATTGAATTTGAGGTTATGCGAGACCACGCTGATAATGCAATTGTTGTTTGTAGCATGGAAAATTTTGATCCTGTTGGTATTCATACAGGAGACTCTATTGTCTTTGCACCAACTCAAACCTTATCTGATAGAGAGTATCAGATGTTACGAGACGTATCCTTGAAATTAATTAGGGCCTTAAAAATAGAAGGTGGTTGTAATGTACAACTTGCTCTAGATCCTCATAGTTTTAAATATAATATTATAGAAGTTAATCCGCGTGTAAGTCGTTCATCAGCATTAGCTTCAAAAGCAACGGGATACCCAATTGCGAAGATAGCTGCCAAAATAGCAGTTGGATTGAATTTAGATGAGATTTTAAATCCAGTGACTAAAACAACTTTTGCTGAATTCGAACCAGCATTGGACTACGTTGTTGCTAAAATACCACGTTGGCCATTTGATAAGTTCAATCGAGCAAATCGTTCACTTGGAACGCAAATGAAGGCAACTGGTGAGGTTATGGCAATTGGTCGTAATATGGAAGAAAGCTTGTTAAAAGCAGTTCGATCTTTAGAAATTGATGAAGATTACTTGTGCTTAGATAATGCTCAAAATGCAACTGACTCCCAACTTGAAAACCAGTTGGTTAATGCAACTGACCAGAGATTGTTTTATTTAACAGAAGCAATACGTCGCGGGTACACAATTGAAGAAATTGAAAAACTAACAAAAATAAATTTAGTCTTTTTGGATAAATTAAAACACATAGTCGAAATTGAAATGTCGCTAAGTATCAATATTAAAGATATTGACGTCCTTATTGAAGCTAAAAAACATGGTTTTAGTGATAAAGTTATTGCTGATATTTGGCACGAAACTTCGGAGGATATTAGAAAGTTTAGAATAGAAAATAATATTATTCCAGTTTATAAAATGGTTGATACCTGTGCTGCGGAATTTGAATCAGCCACACCATACTTTTATAGTACGTACGAACATGAGAATGAGAGTTTAAAGAGTAAAAAACAAGCAATTATGGTTATTGGTTCTGGTCCCATTAGAATTGGTCAAGGTGTTGAATTTGATTACGCAACAGTTCATTGTGTTAGAGCTATCCGTGACGCAGGATATGAAGCAATTATCATGAATAGTAATCCAGAAACCGTTTCAACTGATTTTTCAATCGCTGATAAATTATATTTTGAACCATTAACATTGGAAGATGTTTTAAATGTGATTGATGTTGATAAACCTTTAGGTGTAATCGTTCAGTTTGGTGGACAGACAGCAATTAATCTTGCTGCGGGATTACAACAGTATGGCATTAAAATATTAGGAACGTCTGTTAACAATTTGGATCGTGCTGAGGATAGAGAGTCATTCAACCGAGCGATTAAGCATCTAGGATTAAAACAACCCATTGGTAAGACTGCAATAACACAAGAAGATGTGCTTAAGCGAGCAACAGAAATCGGTTATCCCGTTCTTGTTAGACCTAGCTATGTTTTAGGTGGACGTGCAATGGAGATTGTTCAAAATCAGGTTGAACTCGAATTATATTTGCTAAATAACGTTAAAATCGCACCACAACATCCAATCTTAATTGATAGTTATCTTGAAGGTATTGAGTGTGAAGTAGATGCAATTTGTGATGGTGTTTCTGTCTTAATTCCAGGAATTATGGAGCATATTGAACATGCTGGAATTCATTCAGGCGACTCAATGGCTGTATATCCATCACAACATCTATCAGACAAGATTAAAGCAGAAATCGTTAATGCAACTAAAAAGATTGCACTTGAACTAAAATGTGTGGGATTAATGAACCTTCAATTTATTGTGCATCAAGATGAACTTTATATTTTAGAAGTTAATCCACGTGCCAGTCGTACCGTTCCATTTTTAAGTAAAGTAACAGGTATTAAAATGACCCAGGTAGCGACTAAAATTATATTAGGTTATGATTTGCAAGAACAAGGTTACCAGGATGGTTTATACCCAGAATCTAGTTCTGTTCATGTAAAAGCGCCTGTGTTCTCATTTAGTAAATTGAATGATGTTGATCCATTTCTAGGACCAGAAATGAAATCAACCGGGGAAGTTATGGGAACGGATCAAACATTTTCTAAAGCACTCTGCAAAGCATTAGTAGCCGCTAATATTAGTTTATCAGGTAATGGTTCCGTATTAGTAAATGTTAACGACAAAAATAAAAATGCTATATTACCACTTGTTCAACGATTTGTTTTACTTGGTTACAAAGTTTTAACATTACCAAAAATGGTTGATTTCTTTTTAGATAATCAGATTAAAACGTTTACCAGTACAGAGGCATTAAGCGTTAACCGACAATTAGATGATATTAATAATTTGTTACAAACTGGAACCGTTCAATTTGTTATCGATACACTATCAGATGATCACGATAAAGCATCATATGGTTATCAAACGCGTAAAATATCAGTAATGCAACATATTCCATTGTTTACATCTTTACAAACTGTTGATGTACTTATTCAAGCGTTAGAAAGCCAGTCATTTTCAGTAGCAGCACTATAAAAATTAAGGGGAGTAGATAATGATTAATCGACCTATCATTGCTTTAGATTTTCAGAATAGAATGCAAACGACAGATTTTTTACAGTTATTTCCTCAAGATGAACAACTATTTGTTAAAGTTGGTATGGAATTGTTTTACAGTGAAGGAACTCGTTTTGTTGAAGAATTAATTGATCAGGGGCATGACATTTTTCTTGATTTAAAATGTCATGATATTCCAAATACTGTTCGGCAAACTATGACCAGTTTAAGTCGACTAGGTATTTCATTAACAACAGTCCATGCGGCTGGTGGCGTTGAAATGATGAAATATGCATTAGATGGATTAGACCAAGGTAATTCCTCAATAAAAATGCCGAAAATAATCGCAATTACACAATTAACTTCTACCAGCCAAGAACAACTAGAAACGGAACAATTGGTTGAACGACCATTAATTGAAAGTGTCGTTAATTACGCTAAGTTAACAGAATTAGCTGGATTAGCGGGTGTTGTTTGTTCAGCACAAGAAGCTAAAATAATTAAGGAAGCAACTTCCAAAAACTTTTTGGCAGTCACACCTGGAATACGATTGGAAGGGCAGGCAGTAAGTGATCAAAAAAGAGTAATGACACCAGCTGCTGCAAAAAGAAATCAAAGTAGCGCCATCGTTGTCGGACGATCAATAACGCAAGCAGTAGATCCGTTTGCTGCTTACCAAGCAATCAAAAAAATGTGGGAGGAAGCTTAAATGAATTTAGCAGAGACAGTTGCCAGTGATTTATTAGAGATTGGTGCCGTAACTTTATCGCCAAAGAAGCCGTTTATTTGGGCAAGTGGACTAAAAAGTCCAATTTATTGTGATAATCGGTTAACGATTAGTTATCCTGAAATTCGTACTAGAATCGCTAAAGGCATAGCAGGTATTATTCGTGAAAAATATCCTGATACAGAGGTAATTGCAGGAACGGCAACTGCAGGAATACCCCATGCAGCATGGATTGCTAATGAATTAAATTTACCGTTAATTTATGTTAGAACAAAGCCTAAAGATCATGGTACTGGTCAACAAATTGAAGGACGATTAATCAAAGGACAAAAAACTATTTTAATTGATGATCTCATTTCAACTGGTGGAAGTGTTATTCAAGCAGTTAATGCAGCAAAAAATGAAGGCGCTGATGTTCTAGGTGTCATCGGTATTTTTAGTTATGAACTAGCGGCAAGTACGACAAATTTTGCTGATATTAAAACACCTTTTGAGACATTAACTAATTATTCAACACTTATTAAAGTAGCTAAGGAACAAGAAAAAATTAATTCTGATGAAAAATTATTATTGGATAAATGGCGTATCAATCCAAGTAATTGGTTATAGTAAAAAAGTTTCAACTAAGAATAATTTCTTAGTTGAAACTTTTTATTTACGACGCATAGCCATAATTTTTTGTAAGTCTGGTGTAATAAAGGTTGAGTTTTGACCTTCGTAGACAACAAAACCTGGCTTTGAGCCATTGGGCTTTTTAATCCGTTTAACTTGGATATAATCTACTGGAACAGATGCTGATTGACGATATTTTGAGAAATAAGCAGCTAAGTTAGCCGCTTCTGTGACTGTTTCATCACTAGGATTAGAACTGTGAATAATTACATGGGAACCAGGAATGTTTTTAGCATGTAGCCAGATGTCAGATTTATTGGCTGTCTTCATGGTTAGTTGATCATTTTGAAGATTATTCTTACCAACAGAGATAAGGGTTCCATCTGTTGCATAATATTCATCTGGTTTACTTATTTTAATTTTAATTGCTTTTTTATTTTTATTCAATTTTTGTTCTTTTAATAAACCTTGTTGTTGTAATTCAACCTTAATATCTGGTAAGTCTTTAGGTTCAGCTAACTCGATTTCTGATTGAATTTCTTCTAAGTAAGCAATTTCTTTTTTATTTAGGAGAAGTTGCTCATTAACAAATATAACTGCATTCTTTTGTTTTTGATATTTTTTAAAATATTTTTGTGCATTTTTTGAAGGTGAAATTTGATTGGATAATTGAATGGTCATTTCTTTTTCATTATCATAGAAATTAGGTAATGAAACTTCTGTCATTCCTTGTTTAACTAAGTGAAGATAAGTAGTTAATAATTCACCTTGGACCCGTAATTGATCCGCTGTTTCAGTATTTTTTAAAGTTTTTTCTAATTTTTTTTGTTTACCACGGTTCTTTTTGAGCTCATTTTTAACAACGCGGATTAAATGGCTACCTTGTTGTTGAACGCGGTCTTTATTTGCTTTATCGAGATAGTAAGTATCCAGCATTTCGCTTAATGAATCGAATTCTTGACCAGTACCAATTTCTTTATTTGGAATGGCCGAAAAATCAAGACGTTTGCCAGATAAAATAGTTGGTGTCGGTGTATCAAATTGTGTGAAGAAAGTTGACCAGCTGACACTAGGGTCTTCAACATTAGTATGAAGTGCAGTTGCAAGATCTAAACTAGATTGACCAGCGAGACCTTGATAGCTATTTTGAAGTTCCTTCGCTAGGACTTCCTTATTTGGAAACTCGGATAAAAGTTTTTTAAATGTATCAGTTGTATCTGTAAATGGATTTAATTTATCTTGAGCTGGTGGCTGACGATAGGTTGCACCAGGTATTAGCATACGATATCGATTTTGGTCTGAACTAATATGTTTAATGGTATCCAAAACCTTATCATTAGTTGGATTAATTAGTAGACAATTACTATAACGTCCCATCATTTCTAAACTTAAAATTAGAGGTTGTTCATCACCAAGTTCATTTCTAGTTAAAAATGAAAAATTAATAATACGATCATTAGCAATCTGATCAATTGCTACAAGTTGACCGCTCTCTAAATATTTACGAAGCATCATAGTAAAATTAGTTGGTGTTTTAGGATTTGAATAGGGAATATTTGTAATTTGTGCACGAGCATAACTTGAATGTGCAGATAATAGTAAGGGTTGATTCTTTCTATTTGCACGAATTGTAATAATAACCTCATTAGGGTAGGGTTGTGATATTTTTGAGACCCGACCACCGATTAGTTTGGTTCTTAGTTCACTAATCATTGCATGAGTAAAAACGCCATCAAATGACATTTAATCAACTCACTTTCTATAAAATATGTTTAATAACTACAAGTGTAACGTTTTAAACGATAAATCGCAAAGAATCATTATTGAATAGTTTTCTTGCCATTTTTAGTCTATATATTGTATAATGCAAGGTATATCGAATTTAAGGGGTCAACAAAATGAAAACAAGTCTTGAAAACTTACTATCAATTGATAAACAGTATAAAGTGATTTTACAACGTTTAACTAAAAAAAATCAATTAACAATATCTGAGTGGCAGTTATTAAAGAAAATAAGTGCTAAATTTAACACACAGGAAAAATTGGCCGTAGAAACAGATCTAGATATCTCAACACTAAGTCGACAATTAAAACGCTTAGTTGAAAAAGAAATGCTTGATAAGCATAGTATCGGTGACGATAAACGCCAATTGATTTATACAATGACTGAAATCGGCGTTGAGTCGTCAAAAGCAGTTGATAAAGGTTTTACTGAACTTGAAGCAACTATTTTTGAAAAGTGGCCAGAAGATGAACAAAATTTATTAAGAATATTATTAAATCGCTTAGACAAAAGTCTAACGAGGACTGACGTTTAAACCGTCATAAAATGAGGTGTTTAATTAATGAAAATAGCAATTGTAACAGATAGTACTTCGTACCTATCTAAAGATCAGATTGAAGAGAACAATATTACTATAATTCCTATCCCAGTCATTATTGACAATAAAATTTATAATGAAGGCGTTGATATTACAACTGAAGGATTCTATGAAAAATTAAAGACATCTGCATCCTTTCCAAGTACCTCACAGCCTTCTGTTGGGGAAATGATTAACTTATATGATAAATTAGGTAGCGAAGGCTATGATATTATTTTAAGTATTCATTTAACAAATACAATTTCAGGATTTATTGATAATTTAAAAAATATAGCACCAACAATTGAGTCAACTCGTGTGATACCGTATGATTCTGGTATCACAGTTATGTTAATGGGATATTTAGCTTTGGAAGCTGCTAAAATGGCTAAAGAAGATGCCTCTATCGATGATATCATTGCCCGATTAGATGATTTGAAGACAACGTTAGGTGAATATTTCATTGTTGATGATTTGCAAAATCTTGTACGAGGCGGTCGTTTGTCTAATGCTTCAGCCTTTATTGGAAGTGTTCTTAAAATTAAGCCAATTTTAACATTTGATAGTGTTTCAAATAAAATTGTTGCATTTGAAAAGATTAGATCAACTAAGAAGGCAATTAAGCGTGTAGAAGATTTATTTGAAGAGCATCGTGCATCTGTTGATTATCCTTTACGTGGACTTATTATTCATGCAAATGATGAAACGTCAGCAATTAAGTGGCAGACTAAAATGAAGAAGAAATATCCTGATATGACATTTGATATCAGTTACTTTGGACCAGTCATTGGGACACATTTAGGTGAAAAAGCATTAGCATTAGCGTGGATTAAAGACTTTGATCAAGCTTAAGAGTTATTAAAACTAACAACCGGTTTAATCGGTTGTTAGTTTTTTGTTTTCAAATAATAATTAAGATGTAACTGTGACTAGATAATAGTATGTCGGAGAAAATAATTTTAAGTTAATAGATAAAGTTTAAAAGCATCAAATGAGTGGTAAATTGAGACTTATCATATTAACACTATCCAACTTTAGTTAAAACACACAATTTAATGAAAGTTTAGTAGCGCAATATCTTACTGATTTTAAACAAGTCTATTTAAATTATCATTCGTTTTGTATTTGTATCTCGCTCATTTTATTTTATGTAAATATAATTTGTTCATCATAAAATATATTTACAATTATTATTCTCCAATAAATTATATAATTAACACTAATATTTGTAGATACATATCAAGCATGACGACCATAATTTGCCAAATTATGGTATTAGCTATATAAGGATTACTTAAAATCTAAAGTATTAAATATATTAGTTATTTTGTGAATAAACACTAATTTTAAATAATATGTATCATACTGTTTGATATAAGAACATTTTGCGTTCAACTTTCATTAAAGTTGAATTGTAACTCTTTAATGTGTTATTCTCTACGTATTAAACTATCCGTTATAATGAGGTGTATTTTTGAGAAAAGAAAAATATTTAGAATTAATTGAGAATGAATTACAGTACCAACCTTGGTATGCGCAGGAATACTATCAATCTAAATCTACAATCCCCCTATCCAATGCAACGTTATATCAATATTTAACAGAGTTTAGACGTTTTTTTGATTGGTTACTGGCAGAAGGTATTGTTAACGAAAAATCAATTAAGACAATCGATATTAGTGTTTTAGAACATTTAAAAAAGGAAGATATGGAACTATATAAATCCTCCCTACTTTCTAGAAGTAAATCAAATAATGCAAATAGCAACACACAACTCTCTAGGAGCACTGTAAATCGTTCTCTAACAGCGATTTCTTCATTGTTCAGGTATCTTTCTGAAGAAACGGAAAAAGAAGATGGAGAGCCATATTTTTATCGTAATGTGATGAAAAAAATTACTGTCGTAAAAGATAACGAAACGTTTGCTACACGTGCAGCAAATATTAAAGATAAATTAATGCTTGGAACTGAAGATCGTGATTATATTAACTTTATTGATCAAAAATATGCCGATTTGTTAAAGCCTAAAGGTCTTTCCTTTTTCAAACGGGATAAAGATCGCGATATTGCTATTAACGCTTTAATGCTAGGTAGTGGTTTACGGGTTTCAGAAGTTGCAAATAGTGACCTACCTGATTTAAATTTAAAAACAAATAATATTACCGTCATTCGAAAAGGTGGCAAGAAGGATACTGTGCCAATTGCACCGTGGGTAATCCCCTATCTTGTTAAATATATTGAAGTGCGTACAATGAACTATAAAGTAGATAAAATGGAAAAAGCCCTATTTTGTTCATCATATCGTGGAATTGGAAAACGCATTGAGAGTGGTACAATTGAAAAATTGGTAGCCAAGTACTCATCTGCATTTAAAGTCCGTGTTACGCCGCATAAACTACGCCATACACTCGCTTCTAAATTGTACCTAGAGACGAAGAATGAACAACTTGTAGCAACACAATTGGGTCAGAGTTCGACAAGTGCAACTGCGTTATATACCCATATGATTGATGAAGAACAACGGAATGCTATTAATAAATTATAAAATAAAAACGATTAACTCGATATTGAGTTAATCGTTTTTATTTTATGACTTTCCTTCCCATTCAGATTTGAAATTCTCAAGGAAATCTAACATAATTTGATGTCTATTTTTAGCCATTCGTTTTCCTGGTTCAGTGTTCATTGTTTCTGTAAGTGTCAATAACTTTTCGTAGAAATGGTTAATGACCGTTTGATTCTCAATATTCCTGTATTCTTCTGGGGTCATATTTCTTCTTGGACCACGATGTGGATCATATATTTTACTGCCAACATGTCCACCGTAATAAAAAGTTCTAGCAATACCGACAGCACCAATTGCATCTAATCGATCAGCATCTTGAACAACTTTTGCTTCTTCGGGCAAGTTAATAGTATTATCGTTCAATTGGTTTTTAAAAGAAATTGATTTAATAATTATTAAAATATCATTAATTTGAAGTGAAGTTAAATCAATAGATGTTAAAAAATTTGTTAAATTAGTTACTTCTTCTTTAACATTATCGACTACTTTATCATCAATTACGTCATGTAAATAACTACTAAGAACAATTATTAAATAATTGATATTATGAATTTCTGAGGCAATCGTTTTTGAATTTGTAACGACTCGTTCAATATGAGCAAAGTCATGTCCAGAAGTATCTGACGCTAATTTATTTTGCGTATATATTTTAACTGCTTGAATTTGTTCTTCAGGTAGCATCCTAAATTCTCCTTAAAATAAAAAAGCTTAGAGATAAAGTCTAAACTTTTAAGATTTTTTATTAAGCTTCAAAAACAGCTTGTAATTGAGGAACAACTTGTTTTTTTCTTGAAACAACACCAGGTAATGACAATTTGTTATCAGAAAGTTTTGTGTTGAAGGCTTTTTCAACCATTTCTTTAGGTTCTCCAACAACTAATAGTTCTGAATCACTGTCTAGGATATTTGTAACTAATAGTAAGAATAAATCATAATTATTAGCTTTACTATCATCTTCAATCGCTGAAACTAGTGCAGCTTCACGGTTAAAAACTTCTTCTAAATCAACGGTATTAACTTGAGCAACACGTACTGTTTTACCAGCCATATCAAAAGATTTGGCATCTCCGTTAATCAATTCTGTTTCAGTTTTGCTAGATAAATTAGTTCCAGCTTTTAACATATCTAATCCGTATACATTGTAATCAGTGTTACTAATTTTAGAAAGTGCTTTAGTTGCTTCAATATCAACTGGAGTCGTTGTAGGTGATTTGAATAACAATGTATCAGAAATAATAGCTGACATCATTAATCCTGCAATATTAGCAGGAATTTCAATATTGTTTTCATTAAACATTTTCCATAGGATGGTACTTGAACAACCGACAGCCTCTGCGCGGAAATTAAGAGGCATATTGGTTGTGAAATTAGCAATACGATGATGATCGACAACGTCTGTTACAACAAGATCAGCGATATCAGAAACACTTTGTTGAGATTCATTATGATCAACTAACATAACTGATTCAACCTCATTTTTAGCTGTTTCAATAATTCTTGGTTCAGGTTCATTAAAGTAATCTAAAACAAATTTTGTTTCTTCACTTAATGTTCCTAAGGTAACGGCTTCAGTATCGAAACCTAATTTATTTTGTAGATATGAGAATGCTTTAGCAGCTACAACTGCGTCTGTATCAGGACTTTGATGTCCAAAAATTAATTGTTTAGTCATTATTATAATCTCCTTTTTATTTGTTAATTTCTTTAAGTCGAGTCATGTAATCTTTTTCTTCTAAAAATTTATCAAATGCATTTAAAAAATGTTCATTTCTAGGAATTTCATCTTTATCTTTTCTAAAGACAAATGACAAATCAAATTTTATTTCTGGATCAAAATGAGATGTCCAAAGGTCTTTGCTTTCAGGATGAGCCGTTAAAAATGAAGTTGGTAATGCTGAATAAGCATGTGTTGCACGAGCAAATTTTAAAATCTGTGTGGGTGATGTAAATCTAGCAACACTCTTTGGCAGGTTAACTAATTGATTTTGATAAATTGTTTTAATTGTTTTATCAAGATAATAATCACTTGGATAAGTGACCCAAACATTATCAATTGTTTCTTGAAGTCTAACTTTCTTTTTAGAAGATAACTTTTCATTATGATGTAAAAACAATAAATCTTCAGTAAAGATTTTCTTACTTTCGTATGGTTTCCAGTTTTTAATACTTTCATCTGGAAGATACATAATAGCTAAATCAATTTTATTATTCTCAAGTTCACTCCAAATTTCTTTACGCGTTAGTAAATGGAATGACACAATAATATCTGGATTATTTTTATAGTACTGGATAACAAAATCATCAAACACTTCGTCTTCGATTGAAGCCAAAATCCCGATAGTAATTTCTCCTTGTGTTGCACTTGTTGATTGTTGAATTTCATTCGTTGCTTTATTTAATGTTTCATAGATTTGGTGTGTTGCATCTAGCATTGTATAGCCAGCATCAGAAAGATGTAATTTTTTACCAACAGAATAAAAAAGTGGTGCACCAACTGTTCTTTCTAATTTTTTAATTTGCTGTGTTAATGCAGGTTGTGTGATTCCTAATATTTGGGCTGCTTGCGTATAATTCATTATATCTGCAAGCTGTAAAAAATATGTTAACGTTTTTGATGAAAATATATTTTCTTGCTTTGTTTTCATATTAGCGTGATCTCCTCAGTTCTAGAAATTAATAGTCATATTAGTATAATAAGCGTAATAAAAAAAAAGAGCAAACAAATTTGCCTTTTTTTAACAATTTAATTATTAATTAATCTCATTTAAATTATTAGGTATTCCTAATTGTTCTGTATCAATAACAAATGAACCATTTGAATATCTATCAGATAGCGGATATGACATTGGTTCGATAATAAATTCATTGCCACTTTCAGTAAGGGCATTTAAATTCACATCTTTAGTAATGAGTTTCATGCCAACGACTCTATGAGGTTCCTTCTTAAGCTCTCTAAGAACAAGAACGCCACGTTTCGCCCTACTTGTCGAGCTCACTTCTGATACAGCCATACGCTTAAATGAACCGCGCTGTGTTAATAATCCAATCTGACTATGTTCAGTTACTAAACAAGTAGCGGCAACATAATCATCCTTCTTAAGATTCATCGCGATTACACCAGCTGCTTTAGATCCGACAACAGGAACTTCTTCGAGAGGATACTTTAATCCATACCCATCATGTGAAGCACTAAAAATGAATAACGAGTCATCCGTTTCTTTCAAGTATGAAATCAAGATAACATCATCGTTAGCTTCCTTCAATTTCATGAATTTACTTGCATGACCTTTATAAGTTCGTCCGGGTTGTAAGTCGGAAACCAGTGTTTGTTTAATGAATCCATTTTTAGTTGCAAAAACAAATTTACCAGGGACATTCACTTTTTTGAAAGAAAATGCTTTAATTAAATATTCATCAGTATCTAATCCAATAGTTTGTGAAATATGTTCCCCAGTATCTTTCCACTTTGCCTCAGTTATTTCATGAATTGGACGGTAAATCATATTTCCCTTATTTGTAAACATAAATAGATGATCTAATGTGTTAACAGATTCATTAAATACAATTTGATCTTCGTTTTTCAAACCATTCTCATTTACTCCTGAGGCGTTAAATGACCGTAATGAGCTACGTTTGAGATAACCATCACGGCTAACTAATACTTGAACATCTTCGGGAGTTACTAAAACTGCTGTTTCAATCTTAATGTCTTCAATATGTTCTTGAATTTCAGTTAGTCGAGGTGTGGCATATTCTTTAGATACTTGTTTAAGCTCTTTTTTCACAACATCAGATAACTTACTAGGATCTGCCAATATTGCTTTGTAATCAATAATTTTTGCAGCAAGCTCTGCATTTTCTTTTTCAAGCGCAGTCACATCTGTATTAGACAAGCGGTACAGTTGTAATGAAACAATTGCTTCAGCTTGTTTTTCTGTGAAATCGAACAGATCCATTAAGCTTAATTTAGCACTCTTTTTATCTTTACTTGCACGGATTGCTTTAATTACTTTATCTAAAATTGATAAAGCTTTAATTAACCCTTCAACGATATGTTGACGAGACTCAGCCTTTTTTAAATCAAATTCAGTTCTTTTTTTCGTAACACTTAATTGATACTCTAAGTACGAAGATAAGAATTTTTTTAAGCCAACTAACTCAGGTCGTTGATGGTTAATTGCAACCATATTGAAATTATACGAAATTTGTAAATCAGTATTTTTAAATAAATAATTTAAAATACCTTGTGCATTGACGTTGCGTTTTAATTCAATTGCAATTTGTAGTCCTTCACGATCACTTTCATCTCGAACTTCAGCAATCCCATCAACTTTTTTTAATAAGCGAATTTCATCCATCTTTTTAACAAGAACAGCTTTATTCACTTCGTATGGAATTTCTGAAATAATAATTTGTGTTTTACCACCCTTTAGTTCTTGAATCTCAGTTCTAGAACGAACGACTACTTTACCACGCCCCGTTTTATAAGCACTCTGGATGCCGGATAGTCCTTGTAAAATACCACCGGTTGGAAAATCGGGGCCCTTAACGAATGACATTAATTTATCTAAAGTCGCATTTGGATGACCAATTAAATAAACAACGGCATCAACAACCTCGCTTAAATTATGAGGTGGAATTTCAGTTGCATACCCAGCTGAAATTCCCGTTGCACCATTTACTAACAAATTAGGAAATCTTGCTGGTAAAACAGTTGGTTCATACTCCGTATCATCAAAATTCAATACGAAATCAACCGTTTCTTTTTCAATATCACGTAGCATTTCAGTCGCAATTTTACTTGTACGAGCTTCTGTGTAACGCATTGCGGCAGGAGAATCACCATCCATTGACCCATTATTTCCGTGCATTTCAATTAATGGTGTTCGTAATTTCCAGTTTTGACTCATACGGACCATAGCTTCGTAAATTGAGCTATCTCCATGAGGATGAAAATTACCCATAACATTTCCGACAGATTTAGCAGATTTTCTAAACCCTTTATCATATGTGTTACCATCTTGATTCATTGCGTATAAAATACGACGTTGAACAGGTTTTAGGCCATCACGTATATCAGGTAAAGCACGTTCTTGAATAATATATTTAGAATAACGACCAAATCGTTCACCCATAACATCTTCTAAGGTCAGCTCTTGAATTTTTGATGTATCTTTTTCTATAGCCAAATTAATAATCCTCCTTCCTTAGTCAGTCGTTGTTTGATCTTCAAATAATGTTAAATCTTCTTCATTTTTTAAATCAGTAACTTGTTTACTTGATACCTTATCAAGGATACTACCGTCCTCTTCAAGTGAAAATTGAACATTTTCTTCAATCCAATTTCGACGAGGTTCTACCTTGTCGCCCATTAAGGTTGTCACTCTTTTTTCAGCAAGTGCAGGATCATCAATTCGAATTCTAACTAAAGTTCTTGTCATTGGATCCATAGTTGTTTCCCATAATTGATCTGCATTCATTTCGCCCAGACCTTTAAATCGTTGTAGGTTGTAACCACGTCCAATTTTTGTTGTTGCTTTATCAAGCTCTTCATCGGTCCAAGCATAGATACTCTCTATTTTTTTACCCGTTCCTTTTTGAATTTTATATAAAGGTGGTAAAGCAATATAGATTTTCCCAGCATCAATTAGTGGACGCATATATTTATAGAAAAATGTCAATAATAAGGTTTGGATGTGCGCACCATCAGTATCAGCATCAGTCATGATAATAATTTTATCGTAGTTACTGTCTTCGAGCTTAAATTCAGCACCAACACCTGCGCCAACTGTATAAATCATTGTATTAATTTCTTCATTTTTTAAAATATCTTGTAATTTTGCCTTTTCAGTATTCAATACCTTACCACGTAAAGGTAGAATGGCTTGGAATTTGCGTTCACGACCTTGTTTAGCTGAACCACCGGCAGAATCACCTTCGACTAAAAACAACTCATTTTTCTTAGCGTTTTTCGATTGTGCAGGTGTTAATTTCCCAGATAATAAGCGATCATTTTTCTTTTTCTTTTTCCCATTTCTTGAATCATCACGAGCCTTACGAGCTGCTTCTCGAGCCTCTCTAGCTTTAATTGATTTTCTAACAAGTTCTTGTGCAAACTCACCATTTTCCATCAAATAAAACCCAAGTTTTTCACTCAGAACGCTATCGACGATAGATCTTGCTTCGGGTGTACCTAATTTACCCTTCGTTTGTCCTTCGAATTGCAATAACTCTTCAGGTATTCGCACTGAAATGACTCCTGAAAGGCCCTCTCGAACATCACTACCTTCTAAATTACGATCTTTATCTTTTAAAAGACCTAATTTTCTGGCATATTCGTTAAATGCTTTTGTCCAAGCAGACTTCATTCCTGCTTCATGTGTACCACCATCTTTTGTCCGAACGTTATTAACAAAGGACATTAAGTTTTCTGAGTAGCCATCATTATATTGTGCTGCAACTTCTACTTCAATTTTATCTTTAATGCCATCAAAATACATCACTTCGCCAAGTGTATCTTTGTCTTCGTTTAAATAAGCAACGAATTCTTTAATACCTTCTTCAAAATGATAGATATCTTGTTTATCAGTTCTTTCATCTGTTAAAACAATTTTGACACCACGTAATAAAAAGGCAGACTCTTTTAATCTTTCAGCTAAAATATCATACTTATAAATTGTAGTTGAAAAAATACTTTCATCGGGTTTAAAAGTTACTGTTGTTCCATTTGCTCGTTTAGTTGCACCTAATTTTTTTAAAGTCCCAACTGGATGCCCACCATTTTTAAACTTTTCTTCATAACGAATACCATCACGAACGGTATCAACTGTTAATGATGAAGATAATGCGTTAACGACACTTGCGCCAACGCCATGTAGTCCACCAGACGTTTTATATCCGCCTTGGCCAAATTTTCCACCAGCATGTAAGACAGTGAAGATAACTTCAACAGTTGGTATTCCTGATGCATGCATACCAATAGGCATACCACGACCATAATCTACAACAGTAATACTGTTATCACTGTGGATTGTAACGTCGATTTGTGAACCATATCCTGACAAGGCTTCATCAACTGCGTTATCAACAATCTCGTAGACAAGATGATGTAATCCCTTGCCATCTGTCGACCCAATATACATACCAGGTCGTTTTCTAACTGCTTCTAGTCCTTCAAGAACTTGAATTGAATCATCATTGTATTTTGTTTTATTTTGATTAGTCATTCAGTTAAACGCCCCTTACTCTGTATTCCTACAGTAACGTTACTATAATAACCTATTCTTTTTTAAAATGTAAAGAGAAATCCGAATAGATGTTCTATTTTATAAAAAATTTTGGTGTCTTCTTAAAAGAATGTTAAAATACTACTTATTGGATTTACTGGCTGAAAGGAGTGAATTATCATGGGTACAATCATATTAATGTTGATTATCGCTTATATTTTAGGATCAATTCCATCAGGGGTTTGGATTGGAAAATATTTTTATCAAAAGGATATCAGAAATTTTGGTAGTGGTAATGTTGGTACAACTAATACTTATCGAGTTCTTGGACCAAAAGCAGGGACTGTTGTCTTAGTGATGGATATATCAAAAGGAATTATAGCTGCAAGCCTCCCTTATATGTTTGGGGTCGCATCAACCGTTAGTCCTTTACTAATTGGTGTAGGTGCAGTAGCTGGACATACATTCTCAATATTTACTGGATTTAAAGGTGGTAAGGCAGTTGCTACTGGTGCGGGTATTTTATTACCGTATAATCCGCTATTTTTTCTTATCGCTTGTACCATGTTTATTTCTTTAATACTTTTAACGAGTATGGTAAGTGTTGCAAGTGTCATTGGATTTATTGGTATTACGATAACAGCGATATTATTTCAAGATTGGTTATTAACTAGTATTGCAGGTATTTTGACTATATTTGTTATTTATAAACATAGAGACAACATAAAACGTATTTTAAATGGTACTGAGAGTATGGTACCTTTTGGTCTTGGATTATATTTACGAAATAAAAAAAATCGATGATTATTTCATCGATTTTTTTTTTAAAATACTGTGATTTCATACGAACCTTCGAACGATTTATTTTTTTCTAACGTATAAATATTACTTTTATCTGATAAATTACCAGTAGATTCAATATTATCAGCTACTCCCCACCATGGTTCAATACAAACAAATGGTGAATTTTCAGGATATTTCGACCAGATACCAACGTAATCTGCACCATTTAATGTCACGGAAACACCATGATCATCTTCAGGTGTTGAAAGTAAGATAGTCGTTTCTAGTTGTTTCAATTCGTAAATTAAGGCATCATTTTTGAATGTTTCGCGAGATAACTTAATAGGTTCGTTGAACTTAACTGATTTTGCATTTTCGATATCGCTAAAAGGTCCAACTAGTGGAATTTGACGTCTTTCAACATTTGGTGCCACTTCAATTTGATAATTTTCTAGATTTAAATAAGCATTTTTAAGTGGTACGTTAAATGCTGGGTGTCCTCCGATAGAAAATAACAAAGGATTTTCATCGGGGTTATAAACATCGTAAATTACTTTTATTTGATGATTAGTTAAAATGTAATGTAATCTCAATCTAAAATTAAACGGATACTTTGAGATTGTTTCTGGGGATGAACCTAATTCCAGAACAACTGATGTTTTACTTTTAGAAACCACTGTAAAAAGCATGTCACGGGCAAAGCCATGTTGACCCATTTTATATGTTTTATGATCATACGCATATTCATCATTTTTTAAACGCCCAACAAATGGAAACAATACTGGGGCATGTCTACCCCAGTATTGTTTATCTGCTTGCCAAATATATTCAATAGATGTGTCATTTCCGGTAATACTGATTAATTCAGCACCTTGTTCAGCAATTTTGACTGTGATGAAATCATTTTTAAGTTCAACTGTCATTTTAGTTCACCCTATCCTATAAAATATAACGACTAAGATCTTTATCAGCAACGATGTTACCAATTTTGTCTTCAACATAACTTTCAGTAATTGTTATGTCACCCATTTGCATATCTGGACCCTCAAATAGTAAATCTTCAAGTAATTTTTCAAGAATTGTATGCAGTCTGCGTGCACCAATATTTTCAGTATCGTGGTTAACGTTGTAAGCAATTTCAGATATTTTCTCAATTGCTTCAATTGTAAATGTCACATTAATATTATCAGTGCCAATTAAAGCAATATATTGTTTAATTAAGGCATTATGAGGTTCTGTAAGAATTTTAACAAAATCTGCTTGGCTCAAATCATCTAATTCAACTCGAATTGGGAAACGACCTTGAAGTTCAGCAATTAAATCGCTAGGTTTACTTTCATGAAAAGCACCTGATGCAATAAACAAGATATGATCAGTATTAATAACACCATATTTAGTTGAAATTTGAGAGCCTTCAACAATTGGTAAAATATCACGTTGTACGCCTTCTCTAGAAACTTCACCACTATTTTTTTGAGATTTTGAAGTAATTTTATCAATTTCATCAATAAAAATAATTCCAGTGTTTTCAGCACGTTCAATTGCAGCTTGATTGATATCTGCTACATTAACTAATTTTTTTGATTCTTCACGAATTAAAATTTTACGGGCTTCTGCTACGGTTAACGTTCTTTCTACTTGGCGTGTTGGTGTTAATGCACTTAAGGTATCTCCTAAGTCGATGCCCATTTGTCCCATCATGCCATTCATACCAGAAGGCTGTTTAGGTTCATCAACTTTAATTGTCACTTCGTTATTTTCTAATAAACCACGACTTAGTTGTTCCGATACAGATAGTCGTTCATTTCTAATGTCGTCAGTGACCTCCTCTTCATCTTTTGCATCTAATCCGGCAGGTATTTGACCTTTTTGAATTTGAGACATCATTTGCATAAGATTAACATTCTCGGCTTTTTTTTGTTTTTTAATACCTGGAACTAGAAGTTTTACAAGTCGTTTATCAGCCATACGTTCAGCTGCGCCTGAAACACGGCCATATTGAGCATCTTCTTCTAATTTAATTGACACGTCAACCAAGTCACGTACCATTGATTCAACATCACGTCCAGCGTAACCAACTTCAGTGAATTTTGTTGCTTCAACTTTAATAAATGGTGCTTCAAGCATTGTTGCCAAACGACGAGCAATTTCAGTTTTACCTACACCAGTTGGCCCAATCATCATTAAATTTTTAGGTGTAACATCTTTTTGCATTGATTCAGAAAGTTGCATCCGACGATATCTATTACGTAATGCAACAGCAATGGCCTTTTTTGCATCATTTTGACCGATAACGTATTGATCTAGTTCTGTAACAATCTGTTTTGGTGTTTTATCACTTATAGTCATAAATTTACCCGCTTTCTATAATTCTTCTGAGATGACATGATGGTTAGTAAAAATATCAATATCACCGGCAATATTAATTGATGCCTCAGCAATTTCTTTAGCTGACATATCAGTTGTATGATGCTTAAGTGCCTTTGCAGCAGACAAAGCAAAATTTCCGCCAGATCCGATTGCTAAAATGTCATCGTCAGGTTCAATTACTTCTCCACTACCAGAAACTAATAACATTTCATTACTGTTCATTACAATCAAAAGTGCTTCTAATTTTTGTAAGGATTGTTCACTACGCCAATCCTGAGCTAATTCAACTGCTGCACGTTGTAAATTACCACTAAATTCATTTAATTTTTTTTCAAATCGTTCTTCAAGATTAAATGCGTCGGCAACGCTACCAGCGAAACCAACAACTACTTGATCGTTATATATGCGACGAACTTTTCTAGCAGTCCCCTTCATAATAACTTTTTCACCCATTGTGACTTGGCCATCACCGGCCATTGCACAGTGACCATTATGCTTAACGGCACAAATTGTTGTTGCATGAAATGAAACAGTTGCCATAATAAACTCCTCCATGTTACTCATTTATTGTATAAAAAAACTTCATTGAACGCTACTACTGTAGCACAACAATGAAGTATAACTCAATTATTTTATCAGATATTTCATAAATATTTAAAGACTTGGTTTAACAATTGCTAAATGCTCTAGAGCACGATTTGCAACCGCTTGATTTTTTTCTTGTTTATCTCGAATTTTTGTGCCTAATTTAGGGATAATACCAAAGTTAGCATTCATCGGCTGAAAATGTTTACCACTGGCATGTGTTATATAATGGGCCATAGCTCCCATCACAGTTGTTTTAGGAAGTACGACTAGCTCTTCTCCTAAAACAAGATGTGCGGCATTGATCCCTGCTAATAATCCACTTGCAGCACTTTCTACATAGCCTTCAACACCTGTCATTTGACCAGCAAAAAATAAATCATTTCTAAATTTAGACTGATATGTTGGTTCCAGTGTATCAGGAGAACGCATAAATGTATTACGATGCATAACACCATAACGAACAAATTCAACATTTTCTAAACCTGGAATTAGTGAGAAAACATTCTTTTGTTCGCCCCATTTAAGATGCGTTTGGAAACCAACAATATTGTATAAGTCACCGACTGCATTGTCTTGACGCAATTGGACAACGGCAAAAGGTGTTCTACCAGTCTTAGGGTCTTCTAATCCAACTGGTTTTAAAGGGCCAAATAACATTGTTTTAGCGCCTCTTCTAGCCATTTCTTCAATTGGCATACAACCTTCGAAAAATTTTTCATCTTCAAAATCATGCATTTCAGCAGTTTCGGCCCCTATTAGTGCCTTATAAAAGGTTATAAATTCCTCTTTAGTCATTGGACAATTAAGGTATGCAGCATCACCTTTATCATATCGTGATTTTAAGTAGATTTTATCCATATTTAATGATGATTTTTCTAAAATTGGTGCAGCTGCATCATAAAAATAAAGTCCCTCACTACCATTTAATTGTTTAATTGATTCTGCTAAACCTGATGATGTTAAAGGACCTGTCGCAACAATTGTTGGACCTTTTGGTAGTTCAGTTAACTCTTCATTGATAACCGTAATATTTTCATGATTTTTAACTAAATCAGTTATCTCACCAGAAAATTTATCACGGTCAACGGCTAGCGCACCGCCAGCCGGAATTGCATTATGGTCAGCTGACTTCATAATAACTGAATCTAACTGTCTCATCTCTTCCTTCAAAAGACCAACGGCATTCGTAATTTGATTAGCTCTTAAAGAATTCGTACAAACTAGTTCAGCAAAATTCTCAGTATGATGCGCTGGTGTCATTTTGATAGGGCGCATCTCGTATAAATTAACATGAACTCCTCGCTTGGCAATCTGCCATGCAGCTTCACTACCGGCAAGACCAGCACCGATTACATTAACGCTAGTATTTTCCATTATATAATCCCCCTGCTAGTTAGATTCAATTATTTTTGAACCGCTTCTTCATAGTCACAATTACTACATTTGACTTGTTTTCCACCTTTTACTTTTTTCTCAATTAAATAATGTTGACATTTTGGACATTCGCGACCAATAGGTTTATCCCATGATACGAATTCACAATCTGGGTATCTTGAGCAACCATAGAATAAACGATTTCGTTTAGATTTACGTTCAATTACTTCCCCTTGCTGACACAATGGACAAGTTACACCAATTTCTTTAACGATTGCTTTTGTATTACGACAATCTGGAAAACGCGTACATGCAAAAAATTTACCATATCGGCCCATCTTAATAACCATCGGTGACCCACAAATTTCACAATTAAATCCAGCTGGTTCATCTTTAATTTGAACTTTCTCAATTGTTTCTTGGGCATGTTCAACATTTTTTGAAAATGGTTTATAAAAATCATCAACAACTTTAACCCAATTTTCGTCTCCGACTTCAATGTTATCAAGACCTTTTTCTAATTCAGCAGTAAATTTAACATTCACAATATCACTAAAATAAGCTTCAATCATATCATCTACAATTTCACCCAGTTCAGTTGGTTCAAAACGCTTAGCAATTAATTTCACATAATATCGACGTTGAATAGTATCCAAGGTTGGTGCATACGTTGATGGACGTCCAACACCATTTTCTTCAAGTGTTTTAATTAAATTTGCTTCAGTGAATCTAGCAGGTGGCTGAGTAAAATGTTGGTTAGGCTGATTTTTAGCTAACTTAACATGATCGCCAACTTTTAAATCCGGTAAAATATTATCAGTCTTTTTGTTATCCTCATAAATTTTTGTATAACCTGCAAACTTAGTCTTTGACCCAGAAGTATGATAAGTAACGCCATTTTGTTCAATAGATACAGACATTGTATCCATTACAGCTGGTGTCATTTGACTGGCAACAAATCGCGACCAAATTAATTTATATAACTTCATTTGATCATTACTTAAATAATCCTTCATTGAAGCAGGTGTACGTAAAACAGAGGAAGGTCTAATTGCTTCATGTGCGTCCTGTGCACCTTCTTGTAATTTACCTTTGCGTGGCTTAATAGCTGCATAATCTTCACCATACTTTTCGTGTAAAAATTGAGCAGTTTCATGTTTGGCAGTCGTAGATACACGAGTCGAGTCGGTACGCATGTAAGTGATTAAACCAACAGTACCCTGTTTTCCGAGATGAATTCCTTCATATAATTGTTGTGCAACCATCATCGTTTTTCTTGTACGAAAGTTTAATTTTCTATTAGCATCTTGTTGCATTGTACTTGTAGTAAATGGTAAAGCTGGAAATCTTTTACGTTCTTTTTTTGTGACAGCGGTGATATCAAAATCTTGTTTTGTATCAATTAATGCCATTACTTTTTTAACATCTTCATTATCATGAAGTGCTTTTTTCTTTCCCTTAATACCATAAAAAGCTGCATCAAATTTCTCTTTACCTTTTTTAAATTCAGAATCAATAGTCCAGTATTCCTCTGGTATAAATGCACGAATTTCTTTTTCTCTATCAATAATTAAATTCAAAGCAATAGACTGAACTCGACCAGCACTTAAGCCTTTTTTTATTTTAGCCCATAATAAAGGACTAATTGAATAACCAACTAATCTATCTAAAATACGGCGAGCTTGTTGTGCATCAACTAAATTCATATCAATTGATCTAGGATCATTAAAAGCATTTTTAACTGCATCTTTTGTAATTTCATTAAAAACAACACGATTTTTGTCCGTGATATCTAAATCTAAAATATGAGATAAATGCCATGCAATTGCCTCGCCTTCACGATCAGGATCGGCTGCTAGATAAACATTTTTAGCTTTTTTAGCTTCTTTTTTTAAACTTTTAATAACATCGCCTTTACCACGAATTGAAATGTAATGAGGATCATAGTTGTTTTCAACGTCAACTCCCATTTTACTTCGTGGTAAATCTCTAATATGTCCAAGACTAGCGACAACATGGTAGTTGCTGCCTAGGTATTTTTCAATTGTTTTAGCCTTAGAAGGTGATTCAACAATAACTAGATTTTTTTTTGCCGGCGTTCTCTTTTTCTTTTTGGTTACTGGCATAATTGAACTCCTTCGTAGTATTTATATTGTAAGCAATAACATTTTTAAAATCGTTAGTAATCTTAAAGCATATTAGAGAGACTTGTCAAGCGTAACTAGTTTTCATAGAACTCTGCAAGTATCTGTTCACCGTTAATAATCGGCATTGCACCGGCTATTATTAGTTCATTACACCCAAGTGAAAGAGGACTAATAATTGATCCGGGTACAGCTAGTACTGTGCGATTTTCTTGCAATGCTAAATTGGCAGTTATAAGACTACCACTATGGTGTTTAGCCTCTGTAACTAATAAGCATTCACAAAGGCCTGCAATAATTCGATTTCTTTCAGGGAAATGATTACGTTGTGGTCCTGTATTCAGTCCGTACTCAGATAATAAAAGTCCCTTTTTGCTAATTTCAATTTGTAAATCTTCATTAATTTTTGGATAATAAATATTTAAACCTGTCCCAATAACAGCAATTGTATCTGCTCCGTTAGCTATTGTAAATTGGTGTGCCAAGGTATCAACGCCGGCTGCTAATCCGCTTAAAATTACCTTATCATTTTGGATACTATTTGGTAATAATAATCGTATTACTTCTATTGAGTAGTCAGTTCTTTGCCGAGCACCAACAACAGCAAGTGATTGTCGATTTAATAATTGCGTATTTCCTCGCATAAAAAGAACAATTGGTGGTCGATAGCATTCTTTTAGTCGATACGGATAGTCCTCATCAATAATAGTCACAATTGTTGAATGTAACTTATTGGTAATAACCTCATTTTTCAATGAAATACTAGTGTAAGCTTTACTGAAACTAGCTATTTTTTTACTATTTAAATTTAAAATGGATTTAATTACATCTAGAGTTAAATCAGTACAACTTGGATTCTGTTGTAACCAATCAAAAATTTTATTTTCGCCAATATACGTTATTTCAGAACATAGTCTAAGTTTAATTAAAGTGTCTCTTATTGTCATTGTTTCTCCTTATTAGTCATTAATACTAATAAGGTACGCAATTTATTTCATTATTTTTTTAGAATAGATTTAATTGGTTCAAATGTTCGACGATGAATTGGAGTGACTCCTAATTTGCTAAGTCCTGCTAAATGTTTTTTAGTTCCATATCCATCATTATGATTGAAATCGTATCCTGGATATAATTCATTGTAAAAGTTCATGAGATGATCTCGGTAAACCTTAGCAACGATACTAGCAGCAGCAATACTAGCACTTTTAGAATCGCCTTTAATGAAACTTTCCTGCGGAATATCGCTATCAATCGTCATAGCATCAATCAATAATTGTTGTGGTTTCACGTCCAATGAATTAACAGCTTCTAACATAGCAATTCTTGATGCTTGATATATATTAACTTCATCAATTGTTTGATTATTTATCACAGATATACCAACTGAAACAGCTGTAGCTAATATTTCAACGTATAATGCTTCACGCATAGATGCAGATAATTTTTTCGAATCATTCACGTCAATTAGATTGAAATTATGAGGTAAAATAACTGCTGCACTAACAACTGGACCAGCTAACGGTCCTCTTCCAACCTCATCAATACCAGCGATGTAAGGAATACCATTCTGCCATAGGTCTCTTTCTATTACTAACCTACGATTAAATAATTCTTGGTGTTCAACTAGTTTTTTTTGTCTATTATTATATTGGATTAAAAGCTTAATAACTCCTTTGCGAGAGTCTTTAGCTATTTCTTGCATAAAATTATCCGATGGATTATTCAATAAATGTTCTTTTACTTGAGAAATTGTAAATTTGGTCACAACTATTCGCCACCCAATTGAGGGATTTCTAAGGTATAACGACCAAGTTTACCTTGTCTAATATCAAATATAATTCTCTCACTCGCACGATCATAATCTTCTTTGAAACCCATTTTTTTTGTTAAATCTAATAATAAATCAACATTACTTAACTGCATTTGTTCATCCGTTAATTTATATTTCTCTTGTAATGCCTTTGGATTTGTTTGTTTAAAATGTTCTAACCCGTATAATGCAATGTCATCTTTTGCATATAAAGAGTCTTTTATTGCTCCTGTTAAAGCAAGACGTTTACCGATTTCTTGATCTTCAAATTTGGGCCATAAAATACCTGGTGTATCTAAAAGAGACATTGATTTTCCGGCTTTTAACCATTGCTGTGCTTTTGTCACCCCAGGTCTATTTCCAGTTATGGCGACATTTTTACTTAACAAATGATTTAGTAACGTCGATTTTCCAACATTCGGAATTCCGATACACATTACCTTAACTCGTTGTTGGAGGATACCTTTACTTTCTCGTAACGCTATTTTATCTTTTAAAACAACGTTAATTTTTTTCTCGATAGCGTTAAGTTGTCCGTGTTGACTATCTACTGCAACTGCCGGAATTCCTTTGTTTTCATAGTACTGTAGCCAACGTGCAGTAACGTTCGGATCGGCCATATCTTTTTTTGTTAAAACCATAATATGAGGTTTTGTTGCAAGTAATTGCTCAAGTTGCGGATTTCTAGATGATTCAGGCAATCTTGCATCAACTAATTCAAGTACGATATCTACTAAGTTTAATTTTTCCTTTACTAATCTTAAGGCTTTTGCCATATGTCCTGGGAACCATTGGATTACTGTCATTTAAATTCTCCTTGTTAAGCCAAGTAAACTTTTAATTAACTTGCTTAATTCTTTATATTTAACTCTCTTAATCAGAATACCTTAATTTGTGCACAAAAAGAAGAGAGTTCCGCTATTTAGTTTCGCCCTCTTCAGTCTTTTATTAATTTGTTAACGATTTAATTGCCGCATCATAGGCAGGATCATTTTTTGAAATTTTTTTCTGAACTAATGTTTCAATTTTTAAAGCAGTATCTTTGTTAACTTCGCCCGTTTGAGTTAAAGTATTTTCTTTTTGTAACATTTTTACTGCATTAACCGTTGATGTACCAAAGTAACCATTATTTTTGTCTTTATAATAATTAAGTGCGCTTAAGTAAACTTGAATCGTTTTAACTTGAGGTGTAACGTCTTCATATTTATATGTTTTATCAGTATTAATTAGTGGTGAATAAGCATACGCAGGATAATCAGCTGAAATAGTAGGCTTAATCCCTTTTTTATTAATCCAAGAACCATCAGGTGTTAGCCATTTAGCAATGGTAACTTTTAATTCTGTTTTATCTGTAAAGGTATTGATTGTTTGGACGGTACCTTTTCCATAAGATGTTGACCCAATTAATTTATCATTACCAGATTGGTTAAGTGCGGCTGCTAAAATTTCAGAAGCACTTGCACTATCTTTATTAATGACAACAGCTGTTTTTTCTGTGACTTTAAATCCTGAGTCATATTTTTTACCAGCCTTATATACTTCAGGAGAACCCGTTTTGCCTTGTACCTGCATAATTGTTTGACCATCTTTTAAGAACATTGATCCAATCGCTAATGCTTGATCCATAAGGCCACCTGGATTATCACGAACATCAATGACAAACGATGTAGCGCCATCTTTTCTAAGTGACTTCACTGCAGATTTGACTTCGTTAGATGTATCCTCAGAAAATGTACTAATTTGAATATATCCTACTTTTTTATTCTTTTTCGAAATACTACTATAGACTGTTTTAACAGGAATATCATCTCGTTTTATTGAAACATTAAATGTTGATGAATCACGTTTAATAGTTAGTTTCACTATTGTTCCTTTTTTACCTCTAATTTTTGAAACAGCTTTTTCTAAACTGAGACCATAAATAGATTTACCATCTATTTTTTGGATAATATCATCTGTCTTCAAACCAGCCTTTTTAGCTGGTGTTCCTTTAATAGCTGAAACAATCTGAATATTTTTCTTGCTAATTTTGACTTCAGCACCGATTCCAACAAATTTACTAGAAATAGTTGAATTTAAATTAGTCGCATCTTCTTTACCTAAATAGGCCGTAAATTTATCTCCAGTAGAGTCGACCATACCATTGATAGCCCCATCGACTAATTTTTTCTTACTGATATTTTTATAATAAGAATTATTTAGTGCCGAATAAACAGACTCAATTTTGGCTAAATCTGAACTAGTCGTTTGTAATGACCCAACTAATGTATTAATTTGACTAATTGCAAAAAAATACATTGCAGCAGCTCCGACTATAAAAGATAAACAAATTGACCCTATTAAGGTCCAAAAATGACGACCAAATCTAAAACGTTTTTCTTTTTTATCTTTTTCCATAATTTAATTCCCCACTAATTCATTTTGTCTAAATATCGGGCCCAAGCGTCATCAAAAATTGTCATTGAAGGTAAATATCCTGCATTTAATTCAAGATAATTAGAAAGAAAGTCATACTTATCTGACAATTTAGGAAAACTTTGATCATAAAATGCATTATTTGCAAATTGGGACACCTCATCCGTACCGTGATCATTGCGTTCGGTCATTAAAAATTGATAAAATGTTTGTCTCATAAATTGATACCTCATTTAATTTAAAGGGATAGAAACATCGAATTTAAAAACATTCGTTTTTAAATCAATTTTGGTTGCACTAGCTTGTATACCATTCTCAATATCTAGTTTTTTTAAGTTAAGCATAATTGTTTGTTCTTTGCTATTAATCGTAATCCAATTTGGTAAATCATATGCATTTTTTACATAATCCATTATAAACTTTTTAGGAACTGGTAATGAACCTACAGCAACAGATTTTGCTTTTAACAAGATATTACCATCATCTGTTACAACTGGATCTGAATATAATGTGAATGAAATATTTTGTCCTAAAATTTTTGTTGTGCCCATTAATATAGCAGATTTATCTACTAAAAACCGATATTTAATTGATTGACCTTTTTGAATTGATTTTAAATAATAATTAATGGTTCCGTTAAGTTGTTCCTTGTTCATTTCCACGCTTAGTTCTGTTCTTTTTGTTGCTTTTGAAGTGGTTTGAGTTGTTAGTGTCTTTTGATCTTGGGATTGGTTCATAATACTAACGGAAAAATAAAGTAGTACGCCAATCAATAAAGAAAATAATATGATAAACGCAACTTTCCATGCGTTAAAAGTGGTTGATGTTTTTTCTGTTCTTTTCGGCATAATTCTCCTCATTATTTAAATAAATGATGTTCTTCCATTGATTTGAACAACAAATCAGTCATTTTTTTATAACCTTTTTTATTTGGATGAAAATGATCAGTTATAGAAATATAGTTATTTTTTTCATCTTTTTCTTGCAAGACACTTTCAAGATTAAAACTAGATAAATCAGATAAGTCTGAGCTACCCAAAGTCTTGGCTAATTTACTTGTTTTACCATAATATTGTCCTTCAGAAAGCTGTTTTTCAACACTAACAAAATAACTATTTTTATCATTTTTAACAACCTTGTTGGTTACGTTATTCCATGATTTAACAATCGTTTTCATACTACTCATTTCGGGGAAATAAACGTAAAATGGGTTATACACTCCTATAACGTAGATAGGCGCGCTATTATTATATTTTCTAATCTCTTTAAATAAATCATTTAAATTTTTTGTATAAGTCATTTTTTCAGTATCAATAGCTTTATTTAACTTATCAGTATCATTAGATAAAATGTTTTTTTGTATAACCTGTAATAGGTCATTCCCACCAACTGTTAATGTAATAACAGTGGCTTTTTTTAACGTTTTTTGCATTTTGGGTTGTTTCTTTAATCTGCTATAAATTTGATCACTTCGATCTCCTGATAAGCCAAAGTTAGAGGCAGTTACTTTCATATTTTTATCAGTATTTATTTTTTCTGTAATTAATGAAACGAATCCACCTTTATTCGTTTCATCTCCGACACCCTGCGTTAAAGAATCACCAAGGGATACTAGCTTAAGAGCTGTTTTTTTATGGGGCACTGTTATTAAAGAATGATTCGAAAAATGGCCGGTTGCAAACCACAGCCCACTAAATATAAGACCACTTAGTACTAAAATACTTAAAATAGTAATGGAAAAGCTTTTAAAAAATTTCAAAAAATCATTCCTTTATTTAATTAAAAAAACCGGACAAAAACAGCTGTTTTTGGACCAGTTTAAAAATAATTATTTAATATATTAGTCTTTATCTGTGTAGAACATCACTGCAAAAGCCCCTGGACCACCATGCGTCGCAATAATAGGTGCTGTCTGTCGAACTAGAATATCAACTTTTGGGACTGCTGTTTGTAATAAATCGCGAACTTCAAATGCCTTTTTTTCATTTCCAGCATGAGAAATACCTACTGCTTTAACATTAGGTGTACTTTTTAATTCTTCAACTAAATCTGCAATAAATCTGTTAACCGTCTTCATACCACGGCCTTTATTTTTAATTTTTAATTCGCCATCAATCATTTCCAAAATAATCTTCATATTTAAAACACTTGAAAGAACACCAGTTAATCTTGATATACGTCCACCTTTGACCAGATTATCCAGAGTCATAACGGCCATATTTAGAGTTGAATTCTTACGGATTTCAGAAATTTTTGTTAAAATATCATCCATTGATGCACCTGAATTTGCTAACTTAGCAGCTGCTAAGACTTGAAAAGCCATACCTCGATCAGTAGAACGAGTATCAACAACGGTTACATCGGATTGACTCATTTCTGCAGCTTGCTCTGCAGTATGAACTGTACCACTAATTTGGTCAGTCATGTTAAGTGAGAGAACTTGGCTACCATCTGCCCCAAGACTGTCAAACATTTCTACAAAAGTACCAATTGGTGGCTGACTTGTTTTAGGTAACGTTTTTGACGTTTCCATTTTAGTCTCAAATTCGTCATTTGTAATTGATTCACCTTCAACGTAAATAGTATCATCAATCATAACGCTTAGAGGTATAATGCTAATGTCATTTTCTTTTATTTCATTATCTGTTAATCCAACAGATGAATCCGTTATTATTTTAATTTTTTTCATGTTTCTTCATCCACACTTTCTTAACAAAAGTTTTTAATCATGATACAATAATGTCACTATAAACTTTTCTATTTATAATGTCTAGTATATCAGAATTACTGGTCTATTTCACATAGAAATTGATGACTGAGGTGTTTTTTTGGAACATAATTACAGTAGAAGGTATCTCATCTTAAATGAGGTATTAAACGCGGTAACTCATGGTATTGGTCTTGGGTTAAGTATAGCGGGATTGATTTTTTTACTTATTAAAGGTGCTCATAATGGTAGTGCATTAGAAATTACCTCGTATGCTATATATGGTTCATCTTTGGTACTGCTGTACTTAACTTCTACCCTATTTCATAGTTTAATATTTACACGAGCAAGAACTGTTTTTCAAATCTTCGATCATAGTAGTATCTATATTCTGATAGCAGGTACTTATACGCCTTATTGTCTTCTCTCTGTTGGTGGGGCATTAGGTTGGACACTATTCGGAATCATCTGGATGATGACCGTTTTAGGAATTATTTATAAATCAATTTGGTTGGGTCATTTTAAAACAATTTCAACCATCATTTATCTAATTATGGGCTGGCTTTGTTTGAGCGCAATGATGCCACTTTATAATAGCCTCGGTACAATTGGGTTCTGGCTACTTGTTTCTGGTGGCATTGCGTTCACAATCGGCGCTGGAATTTATAGTATAAACGGTGTTAAGTACTTACATGTCGTTTGGCATTTATTTGTGATGTTAGGTACAGGATTAATGTTTTTTTCTATTTTATTATATACTTAAAGTTAAAAAGCGAAGACACATCCGTATTGGATATGTCTTCGCTTTTTAATTATTTTTTATCATAAATTCTAAATTCATGATCATATACATTTTTTTTGTCAATCATTCCCGGAATCGTTTCAATTAATTTCCAATGAGTATAATCAATAGGAATCATCATCACATCACCATCAAACGTAGCGTTAATTTTTGTTTGATACAATCTATTAACTTTTACATACATTTCAGAAAATAATGTTGCGCCACCAATAACAAAAATATCTTCAGAATATGTTTCTAATAAATCATTCAACTCTGGTATTGAATGAACAATCTTTAGAGTATCTGTTTCAACTAAATCGTTTTTACTTGAAAGAACAATATTAATTCGATTTGGTAATAGTCCCGGAAAACTTTCAAATGTATTTCTGCCCATAACAACGACCTTATTAAGCGTTGTTTTCTTAAAAAATTTTAAATCATTTGGTAAGTACCAAGGTAGCTTACCCTTATATCCAATATGATGTTCACTGTCTTCAGCCCAAATAAAATTAATCATTATTGACTCTCCTTAAGTAAATATTAAACTGCAACAGGCGCTTTAATAGGTGGTGCAGGATTATAGTCTTCTATTTTAATATCCGTCATATCGTATTCAAAAATACTATTTTTATCAGGATTTAACCATAATTTTGGCATGGGTTGCACTTCACGAGAAAGTTGTTCCTTCACTTGTTCTATATGATTATTGTAAATATGGGCATCGCCTAATGTGTGAATGAATTCACCAACTTCAAGTCCAACCTCTTTAGCAATTAGATGAGTTAATAACGCATAACTTGCAATATTAAATGGTACACCTAAAAAGACATCGCCACTTCTTTGATATAATTGACAACTTAATTTACCATCAGCCACATAAAATTGAAATAACGTATGGCAAGGTGGTAATGCCACATTTGGTACATCTTCTGGGTTCCAAGCGGACACAATTAATCTTCTAGAATCAGGTGTTTTTTTGATTGCTTCAATAACATCTTTAATTTGGTCAATCGTATCACCTTGTCTAGTTTTCCAATTACGCCACTGACTACCATAAACGTCACCTAATTCACCAAACTTTTTTGCAAATTCATCGTCTTCAATAATTTTATCGCAAAAAAGGTTTTTCTGTACTTCATATTCTTTTTTAAAATCAGTCTCTAAAAGTGATCGATGTCCAAAATCAGTCATATCTGGACCCATATACTGAGAACTTTCAATGTAATTTTTAAAAGCCCATTCGTCCCAAATATGATTCTTATGTTTCAATAAATATTGGATATTAGTATCACCTTTTAAGAACCACAGTAACTCACTCTTAATTAAACCAAATGGTACTTTTTTAGTTGTTAGTAGTGGGAATCCTTGACTTAAGTCAAACCTCATTTGATAGCCAAAAAGACTTTTAGTTCCCGTTTTTGTACGATCAGATTTATCATTTCCGTTCATTAAAATATCACGTTCAAGTTGCAAATATGTTTCTTCCATACGAAAATTACCCCTTTTCTGCATATTTACCTAAATAGTCCCAACGATTCATCTTTTCTTCAATTTCATCATCTAAATTATCAATTGACACTTGTAGTTCACTTAATGCTACAAAATCATTGCCATTGATATTCGACATATCACTTTCAGCTTTTTCTTTCTTAGCTTCTAAATTATCAATTGTCTGTTCAATTGTTTCAAATTCTTTTTGTTCAGCATAAGTTAATTTAACTTTTAATTTATCGTCAGAAATGGTGTCGTGTTCGATAATTTTTTCTTTTTTTGATATTGATACGGCATCATCCAGTGATTCTTTAGCAAGGTACGATGTAAATAATCCAGTATAACGATTAATTTTAGCATCGCCTTCAAAAATAAGTAATTGATCTGCAACTTTATCTAAAAAATATCTATCATGTGAGACAGTTATAACTGCGCCATTAAAAGATTCTAAATAGTCTTCAAGTACTGTTAATGTTCCAATATCTAAATCATTTGTAGGTTCATCTAGTAATAAGACATTTGGTTGTTGCATAAGTAATTTCAAGAGATAGAGTCTTCTTTTTTCACCACCGGATAGCTGTCTAATTAATGTCCCATGCATCGATCTTGGAAAAAGAAACTGCTCTAAAAGTTGTGTTGTACTTATTCGTTCGCCATGTTTATTTTCGATATTTTCACCAATTTCATTTAGATAGTTAATCATTCGTTTATCGCCAGGTATGGGTTCAGTTTGTTGCTGGTAATAACCTAATTTAACCGTTTCGCCCATTAGTAATTCGCCAGAGTTAAGTGGTAATTTTCCAGCAATTGCATTTAGTAAACTAGATTTACCAGCACCATTTTTACCGGTAATCCCGATTCTATCGCTCGCCTGAATCAACTCACTAAAATGATCAATAATTTTATGATTTTCTAAGACTAAACTAGCTTCTTTTAGCTCAATAACCTTTTTACCAAGCCGCTGTTGGCCTAGTCCAATTGAAACATCTTGATCAATTTGTAATGAATTCATATTTTCTTTTAAATCGTTAAAACGGTTAATTCGTGCTTGTTGTTTTGTTGATCTAGCTTTTGCTCCAGTACGCATCCAAGCTAGTTCCTTTTTATATAGCTGTTGTTCTTTATGCTCAGCGGTAACTTCCTGGGCAACTCTTTCAGCCTTTTGAGCAACGAAATCTTGATAGTTACCTTCATACGAGTGTAATTTACCAAATGATAGTTCTAAAATCTGGTTGGCAATTTGATCTAAAAAATACCGATCATGAGTAACAACAATTAAAGCTCCTTTGTACGTTTTAAGGTAACTTTCTAGCCATTCAATAGAACTAAAGTCCAAATGGTTTGTTGGTTCATCAAGAATTAATAAGTCAGGAGCTTGTATGAGTACTTGAGCCAAGCCAACTCTTTTTTTCTGTCCACCAGATAAGGTTGAGACTTTTTGTGTTAAATCCGTTATTTGTAATTGCGTTAGAATTGTTTTAACGTCATTATCGGCATTCCATGCATCTTCACGATTCATACGATCTTCCGCATCTGAGTAACGTTGCTGTAATTTTTCATCTTCAGGATGTTCACTATAGGCTGTTAAAACAGCTTCATAATGACGAATTGTTTCAAAAATAGGTGAAGCTCCTTCAAAAGCGGCTTCCATAATTGTCATATCATCATTTAATTCTGGTATTTGTTTTAAATAACTCATACGATAGTTATTTGGTTTAATTAAATCTCCTGAATCAGCTGGGTCAAGGTCTGTTAATGCATTTAATAACGTTGTTTTCCCTGAACCGTTAGTTCCAATCAATCCGATTCTATCTTTTTCATTAACAATAAAATTTAAATCATCAAATAATGTTTTTTCGCCGTATGTTTTCTTTAAATGTTCTACCCTCAGTGTTTGCATGTAATCACTCTCTTATCTAATTGATTCTCTTTTATAATTTGTATTACTAAGCATGTTTTGTAAAAAAAGAGATTAAATGATATTTAATCTCTTTTTTTACGCTAATTTTAACATTAGTTGCTTAGCCACTTTTAATAATTGAGTTGATTCGTTTGGGACTTCTTCTAGTAAAATACGATTTTCCAATATGGATAAAATTTGGCCTAATTTTTCACCTGGTTGAATACCAACATCTTTTATTAACTGTCGTCCATTAATTGCCATGTCTTTTTTAGACTTAATTGGAAGTGCAGTATAAGCAACTGTCAGCATTTCTGCATCTAAATTACTATTAAATATTGCTGCAACTTCATTTGCAATTAATAATAATTCTAATCCAGTTTCATACATCAGTTCTCGATTAACGGAATCATGAATAATACCGTTAAGTGCTTTGATAACTATTTGAACGTGTGTAATTAACTCATTTGAACTTTTCCATGAGATTAGAAAATGATTAATATTAGTTTCTGTTATCTTTAGAACATGAATAATTAACGACCAAGCAGCTACTTCTGATGTAAGTTTAATTGATTGCATTTTTGACATATCAGTTAGTTCCGATAAATAATTATTAAATTCGGGACAATATTTTACTAAATCTGATTCAACAAAATGTCGAAGTCCAATTTGAGGATTTTTTCCCAACAGTAATTTAATAAATTCAATATGAATCCGTTCAATAGCAATCTTTTTCAATAGTGGTGCATGTTTATTTAATGCTTTCTTCGTTTCCATTTCGATTGTGAAATCTAATTGGCTTGCAAATCTAATTGCCCTCATCATTCGTAAAGCATCTTCATTAAAACGTTCATCAGCAGTGCCAACAGCTCTAATGATGTGATTTTCTAAATCTTGTAGTCCGTTGAACAAATCAATAATCCGTCCATCATGTGTCATTGCTAAGGCATTGATTGTAAAATCACGACGTTTTAAATCTTCTTCTAAAGAGCGTACAAATTCAACATGATCTGGACGTCTAAAATCTTGATAAGTTGATTCTGTTCGAAATGTGGTGATTTCATAACCTTCTCCATGATCTAAAACCATAACAGTCCCATGTTGAATACCTGTATCTACCGTCTTATTAAAAATTTCCTTAATTTCCTCAGGGTATGCACTAGTGGCAATATCAATATCATGGATTGGTAATCCTAAGATAGTATCCCTAACACTTCCTCCGACAAAATATGCTTCAAAACCAGCATTTTCAATGGCTTTAATCACTGGTTCAGCATTAATGAAATCATCCGCAAGATTGGAAACTATCATAATATATTTTCCAATCCAACTAGTAATTCTTTATATTGTCCAATTTTTTCAGTAGCTAATGCAACACCAGACATGAATGAAATACGGTCAAATGAGTCCTGACGAATAGTTAATGCTTCACCCTCGCCACCAAATAAGACTTGTTCATGAGCAACATAGCCTGGTAAACGGACACTATGAATTCTCATGCCTTCAAAGGCTGCACCTCTCGCACCTGGTAATGTTTCTCTTTCATCAGGGTTGCCTTGAATTTTAGGTTTACGAACTTCAGCAATTAATTTTGCGGTATTTAAGGCTGTACCACTTGGAGCATCCAATTTATTATCATGATGCATTTCAATAATTTCAACGTCAGGTAAATACTTAGCAGCTTGTTGCGCAAATTGCATTAATAAAACAGCTGAAATACCAAAATTAGGAGCAATCAATCCACCTAATTTTTCTGTTTTACATAATTGTTTAAGTTCAGCTATATTATTTTCCGATAAACCCGTAGTCCCAATAACTGGTGACATATGTTTCGAAATAGCAAATTTAGTATTTTCGAAAACAACACTTGGGACAGTAAAATCAATCCAAACATCGGAAACTACGTTTATTTCATCTAGCTTATTGAATATTGGGACATTCTCTGTCTTATAGTCAGTAATTTCATTTATATTTTTTTCTGTAGCTGTAGTACTATAGACTCCAACTAATTCAAATAATGGATTTTCTAAGATCATATTTGTTGTAGTGGCACCCATTCGTCCTTTAAATCCAGCAACCAAAACTTTAATCATAGTAATCCTCCTCATCTTTAATTAATACAATCTAGTTTAACAGATTTATACTAGATTTAAAATGATAGTCAGCAGACATTCATCGATAATATGGTATGATATTTATATTGAATTTATTTCAGGGGGTAGAACTAATCTTAAAAAATGAACGAATTAAAATAATCGATTTAGTAATGATTGCGTTAGGTTGTTGTTTTTATGCATTTGGATTAGCAACCGTTAATATAACAAACCATCTTGCTGAAGGTGGTATAACCGGAGTTACTTTAATTTTACGTTATTGGTTTCATATTGATCCTGCGTATTCAACAATTGCAATTAATGTTCCATTAATCCTTATTGGTTACCGTTTTTTAGGTAAACGATCATTAGTCTATACTATATATGGAACAATAATGTTATCTCTTTTCTTATGGATTTGGCAACGTGTTCCGATTCAAATTAATGTAAATGATGATTTGTTTTTAGCAGGTATCCTTGCTGGTGCTTTTGGTGGCCTTGGGTCAGGCTTAGTATATCGTTTTGGTGGTACTACTGGTGGAACTGATGTAGTGGCTCGAATTTTTGAAAAAACACGTGGTATTCAAATGGGTAAGACAATTCTTGCCCTTGATATTGCTGTTTTGGTCATATCACTTAGCTACTTAGATTTAAGGCATATGATGTATACCCTACTAAGCTCATATGTTTTCTCAAAAATTGTTAACTTCACTCTTGAAGGTAGTTATTCTGGACTTGGCATCTTAATAATTAGTGACCAATATCAAATTATAACTAATGAAATTTGGGATAAATTAGGCAGAGGTGTTAGTTACATCAATGGTGAGGGATCTTATTCTCGCCAAAATAAAAAAATGATTTATGTTGTTATCAACCGTAATGAACTTCATCAGTTGAAGGAAATATTACAAAACCAGGATTCAAATGCTTTTGTTTCAATTAGTAGTGTTAATGAAGTACTGGGACAAGGGTTTAGTTTTAATCGACAAAAAAAGAATAAAATCACTAATATCACTAATATCTTTAATAAATGATTGGTCTTGCGCACTGCGATTTTTGCAGTGCGCTTTATTAGTGTGATATAGTTAAAGTAACTTATTGTTTATTACTAAAGGAGGCAATTAAATGAATTATCCCTATCAAAAAGCTTTTAATTTATCATTAGAATCCAACTCTTTGTCCCCATCAACAATTTTAGAATATAACTACGATATTCATGATTTTTTTAACTATCTTCTAAATTTTAATGATGCATTCTCTAATTCAATAATGGTTGAAACTATCTTAGAATCAGACGTTCGTCAATATTTAACTATGCTTCAAGATAAAAGAAATATTAAAAATTCAACATATACTAAGGTTTTATCGCATCTGAATGGTTATTTTAAATATTTATTTACCCATCAGATAAATACTCATATTCCAACATTAATGTTAAAAGGGAAAAAAAATATCGCAAATTCTGTTATAACCTTCAATTGGTTAATAGACTTCGACTCTTATCTTTTAAATTCAGAAATTAGCTACTATTCTCGACTTGTTTTATTAATGACACGGCATTTCTTTAAAATTTCAGAAATCTTACAACCTGGTTTTTTCGTTAGCTTTAAACAATTAACATTTACGGAAACAGAGGAATTATTTTTGAAGCAATTCAATACCTATATTAAACAACTACAAATTTTACAAAACTCCAACGATTGCTTTTTAAAACTGCGTAAAAATGTTGAAGCACCTTTATTATCTTTACCTGGTCTACATAAATTTTTAAAGAAAGATTTACAATTTATTGCGCCAAATGTTTCACCACGTCTGCTGTACCAGTCAGCTATTTGTTTTTCTATTCTCACTAACAATACGATGACAGATTCAGAAATTATGATGACGTTAAGAATTGATCCAAATTCACTTTTATACTACCGTCATTTAATTATTGAACAAAAATTAATCATATAAACCTTAAAAGAGCAACAAAAAGGAGCTAGAAAAATTCTAGCTCCTTTTTGTTGCCCAAATATTTTTAAATTATGCTACTTTTCGCCATAACTTTATCTAACCAATAGTCTTAATAATTCGTGCTGGATTACCTGCGATTAAAACATTATCAGGTACATCTTTTGTTACCACACTACCAGCACCAACGACGACATTATTTCCAATCGTGACACCAGGTAAAACAATCACTGATCCACCAAACCAACAATCATCACCAATTGTAATTGGTGCATCATATTGCCATCCTTCACGACGTAAATTTTTGTCCATAGAATGATGATTAGGTGTATATAACTGACAATTAGGCCCAATGAAACAGTGTTCTCCAATTGTTATTTGTCCTGCACTTAAAATCTGTAAATTAGAATTAATAAATGTGCCTGACCCTATTTTTAACATTTCCGGCCATTCTATAGTTGAAATTGGAAAATATATTTCAGCAGATTTTTCCATATTAGGTAAAAATTCTTTAAGCATTTTATCTGCATCATTCGTATCATGAGCCGCCAATTTATTTATTTTATAAATAGTTTGTGCACTTGTTTTAACAGTTTTTTGAGCCCATTCTTCTTTAGAATATTGGTACCAATCGCCATCTATAATTTTCTCAGTAATACTTTTTTTACTCAATCGTTCAATTTCTTTTTCGTTTAAATCTTTCATGTCCCTACCCCCGATATATAATTTTAGATAATTAATCGCCATTTAAACAACATTACCTATCTAAAATTATATCCTTAATAGCAATTAAAAAGCAAAAAATAATAATATCATTTATAAATATACCATCATAAATTCTATAATCTCTTTTCAAAAATTAAATTTTGGTCATTTTGTTCTATAAAGTGATAATTATTAGTCTTAGCTACTTTCAAACTTTTTATATTATTCAAATCTAGTATTATTTTTAATTTTTTTAACTTATATTCCTTTATAGCTAGTTTCTCAAGTTCTGTTAAGGCCTTTGACATTATTCCGCGTCCTACATACGACTTGTCTAACCAATAACCAACCTCAGCAGTTCCCATATGTAAATCTATTCCATGTAAATCAATCATGCCAACGATATTCTTATTAATTTTTATAGCGAAAATTAATTTAGTTTCATCCTTAAAAGAGTCTCTTAAAAAAATTATTTCATCATTAATCGATTTCATAGCATTAACCCATGGAAGCCACTCACTTAATTCAAGACGATTACGACTAATTAAATTAAATATTTCAGTACTATCTTCTAATTTTGGTATCACTATCTGATTTGTAATCATTTTACTTCCCCTTCTTTAAGCAAATCTTACAAATTGCTAACAAAAAACGCTTATACCAAAAGAATGATATAAACGTTTTATTTTAATAATTTATATCATTTTGAATATCAATAATTTCTTGATCATCAGGTACTAAAGCTAAGTAATGTTTAATTGCGTCCTTTAACTCCTCTTGTCGTCCGTTCTCTCTAAAAATAAATATAACAGATCTTAAAAAGTCAACTTGATTAGTAAAATAAGGGTATGCTTCTAAATAATTTTCTTCAGCTTTATCATAATCTTCAAGTCTTTCATATGAAATAGCTAAATTCCAAAATATTTGAGGATCTACATCTCCGTCGCTCTTGATATCTTCTAGTAATTTAATATCTTCATCATCACGTTCTTGCTTAACTAATAAATTACTTAATTGTAATAATATGCCAGTATTATCTGGATTAATATCAATTGCTTTATTTAAATACTTTTCAGCTTGCTTCTCATCGTCCAATTTTAAGGCAACAGTCGCTGCCTGTTCATACAATGTATCATTTACCTCGTCAACCGCTAACCCTTCTTGATAGACAAGTAAAGCATCATTCAATCTATTCTCATCTGAAAGTGCTTGACCAAGAATTGGATATAAGGATGTATACGAAGGATCTTCTTCCTTCAAATCATAAAGAATATCAATTGCTTTTTGTTGATCATTTAATTGTAGATAGGTTAAACCCATCTGTAACTTAGTATCAGAGTCCATATTTTCTAAATGAATTTGTTCTAAATATGCCATTGCTTTTTCAAACTGCCCACTGTTTGCGTAACTAACACCTAATCTTTGTACTAAGTTAACCTGTGACAGTTCAGTCTGTCCTGATTTAATTAATTCAAGATAAAATCCGATTGCCTGACTAAATTGTTTTGTATTAAAATATAGTTCGCCTAAAGCAAATTGGATAACTTCTTCTTCAGGAGCCAACTTATATGCAGTTAATAATTTATTTTCACTAACTTCAAACATACCTTGTGTCTGATATAAATCGGCAGCAACCATAAGAGACTGAAGATAAGCTTCTGAATCTTCTTCAATTTCTGACAAATAGTTAAGTGCTTCATCAGATTTTCCTTCACTAATTGCAATATCTGCCAGGAATGTTTTTAAAGTATCTTCTTCTGGATATTTTTCTAATAATCTTTCATAAGTACGTTTAGATTGAGCTAAAAAACCTAAGCTATATAACTCTTCTGCTAAACTAAATAATGTTGCATCATTGTCTTTTCTTAATGCTCTGGCAAATTCTTTCATTGCCTCATCAATTTGTCCTTCGTCCAAGTAGTCTAGCATAATTTCTGAATGCGTCATTAAATAACTTCCCTTCATTATTAAATTAATATGGTTTAGTTTAATCTATCATACACACAATAGCTAGTAATCTCGTACATAACTATTGTCTATAAAATAAATTATAGATTGAAAAAGCTAGTACAAAATGAATTGTACTAGCTTTTTCTAAGTATTATTTAACAGAATCCTTTAAAGCTTTACCTGGTTTAAATGCAGGTACTTTACTTGCAGGGATTTGAATTTCTTCACCAGTTTGTGGGTTACGACCTTTACGAGCAGCGCGTTCACGTACTTCAAAGTTACCGAAACCGATTAATTGAACTTTTTCACCTGTAGCTAATGTGCTTTGGATTGAACCAAATACAGCATCAACTGCGACAGTAGCATCTTTTTTTGTCAATCCTGTTTCTTTTGCAACATTTTCGATTAATTGTGCTTTGTTTGCCATAATGTTTCACCTCCCCTAAAATGTGTCCGAATATTTAAAAATATTCAGCCATTATTATTTAAAATAAATAATAATAATAGAACCAGAGATTACTCTACTAATTCTTTATTTAAGATACCATACAAAACGTATTACATCAAGGTATTTAACTACTTTAGCAGAAAAAAAGATGGCATGGTAGCGTTTTATCAATTTGAATTATTTTCTTCTTCTTTCAATAACATGAATTGGTGTTCCTTCAAAATCAAACGATGTTCTAATTTGATTTTCTAAGAAACGTTCATATGAAAAATGCATCAAATCAGTATCATTAACAAATACAACGAATGTAGGTGGTTGTATTGCTACTTGTGTTGCATAGTAAATTCTTAAACGTTTTCCATTATCAGTTGGCGTTGGATTATGGGCTACTGCATCCATAATGACATCATTTAATACTGAAGATGTAATACGACGACTATGATTTTCATTTACGCGTTTAATTAATTCGGGTATCTTAGATAATCGTTGCTGTGTAATTGCAGACACAAAAATAATAGGAGCATAACTAAGATATGCAAATTCTTGACGTATATTAGCCTCAAAATCAGATAATGAATGATTATCTTTTTCAAGAGTATCCCATTTATTTACGACGATAATGATACCACGTCCTGCTTCATGGGCATACCCTGCAACTCTCTTATCTTGTTCCCGAATACCTTCTTCAGCATTTAACACAACTAAAACAACATCTGAACGATCAATAGCACGCATGGCACGTAGTACAGAATACTTTTCAGTATTTTCATATACTTTTCCGCGTTTTCTAATACCAGCTGTATCAATCATTGAGAACATATCGCCCTCTTCAGTATCAAAAGCTGTATCAATTGCATCACGTGTAGTCCCTTCAATAGGTGAAACAATAACACGATTTTCACCCAGGATTGCATTCACCAATGAAGACTTACCCACGTTAGGACGACCAATCAAACTAAACTTAATTCGACTGTCATCTTCATCAGGAATATTTTCAGGGAATTTCTTTGTAATCTCATCCAATAAGTCACCAACCCCAAGGCCATGACTACCAGAAACTGGAAATGGTTCTCCAAATCCTAATGAATAGAAATCAAAAATATCTTGTCTAGACTCGGGATTATCAACTTTATTAACCGCTAAAATAACTGGCTTATCAGAACGATATAAAATTTTAGCCACTTTCTCATCAGCATCCGTTACGCCTTCTTTTACACTTACAAGAAAAACAATAACATCAGCTTCATCGATTGCGATTTGTGCTTGTTCAGTGATTTGCGTCAAAAAGGGTTCATCACCGATATCGATACCACCAGTATCAATCAAGCTAAATTTTTGCGCTAACCACTCACTATGAGCATAAATACGATCTCGTGTAACACCAGGAGTATCCTCAACAATTGAAATTCTTTCCCCGGCTATTCTATTAAAAACTGTGGACTTTCCAACATTAGGACGTCCAACAATTGCTACAACAGGATTTGCCATAGATAGTACCTCACTCTCTAAATATCTTTTGTAATAAATAATAAAAACGACTGAACTACAGTTCAGTCGTTACTTAAAAATAATATTTTAATTATTTGTTAGTATCTGCATCTTCTAATGCTTTACCTAAAATATCACCAAGTGTGAAACCAGTACTTTCTTCTGGCATACCACTCATTGTTGATTTAGGAGCTTTAGCTTTTGGTGCAGCTTTTTTAACTGTTTTTTTCTTTTCAGGTTTTTCTTCTGTTGCTGGTTTTTCTTCGAGAGCTTTAATTGATAAAGCTAAACGATGTTCTGCTGGATGTACTTCAAGTACTTTAACTTGAACAGCTTGGCCAGTTTTTAAAACTTCGCCTGGTGTAGCAATATGTGTGTAAGAAATTTGTGAAATATGAACTAATCCTTCAATTCCAGGCATAACTTCAACAAATGCACCAAATGTCGTTAAACGTTTAACAGTACCATCTAAGACGTCATCTACATGGATATCATTTTCAACATTATCCCATGGTTGAGGTAATGTTTGTTTGATTGATAATGAAATACGATTCTTATCTAAATCGATTGCCAATACTTTAACTTTAACTTCTTCACCAACTGATAAGACATCTTCTGCCTTAGAAATACGGTTGTAAGAAATTTCTGAAATATGAACAAGTCCATCAATACCACCAAGATCAACAAATGCACCGAAGTTAGTTAAACGGGCAACTGTTCCTGTTACAACTTCACCAACTGTTAAAGTTTTAAGAGTTTCTACTTTTTGAGCATCTCTTTGAGCTTTAACAATTGCTTTATGTGATAAGATTAATCTATTTTCAGTTGGGTCAATTTCAATAATTTTGAAATCTAATGTTTGATGGTTATATTTTGATAAATCTTCAACAAAACGATCATCAATCATTGAAGCGGGTACGAATCCACGCACACCAGCATCAGCAACTAATCCACCTTTAACAACTTGTGTTACTGTAGCTTCGATTGTAGCATCATCATCAGCTAATTTTTGTAAGTCATTCCAAACTTCACGTTCAGCAATTCTTCTTTGTGATAGTAAGTAACTACCACCTTCTTTATCGCCACCGATACTTGAAATAACAACTAAATCCATAACGTCACCAATTTTGACAACGTCTTCTGTTTCTTCACCAGCTTTAAGTGCTAGTTCTTTAGCTGGTACAACACCTTCAACACCGGCGCCTTCAATACCAACAATGACTTGTTTAGCATCATCGATAGCTAAAACTTCACCTTTTATAACAGAACCAACCTTAACTTCACTTACACTATTTAATGCTTCTAGTAAATCATTATTTTCTTCAATATTACTCATGGACAATGTCCTCCTTAGCGAATAAACTCTATTTATTATTTTAGCTGAAATGAAGAGTAATTACTAGTGCTAATACTCATTTTTCACATTTTATTTTATTATTTGTTAATTATATCCATAATTTTCTGTACGACCCCATCAATATTCATTGAAGTCGTATCTACAAGTATAGCATCTTTTGCCTGAATAAGCGGAGAAATTTCACGTGTAGAATCTTTTCGATCTCGTTCGGCAATTTCAAACTCTAAAACATCAAGTGTTGTATTAATACCCTTAATTTGATTTTCCTTAAATCGGCGAAGAGCACGTTCTTTAACACTCGCAACTAAGAATATTTTAACTTCAGCATTTGGTAATACTGTCGTTCCGATATCACGACCATCCATAACAATTGATCCATCTTCGGCAATTTCTTGTTGTCTTTTAACTAATTCCTTGCGTACACCTTCTTGAGCAGCAACCGTTGAAACATTATTAGTTACCTCAGGTTGCCTAATTGCTTGTGTTATGTCTATATTGTTTATATAGACTAATTGTTCTGGATTTGCTGGTTTAAAAGAAATTATTGTATCTTTTAATAGACTAACTAACTTATCATCATTATCCAGCGCAACATTCTTTGCCATTGCTTCAAAAGTAATTGCTCGATACATTGCCCCAGTGTCGCAATAAACATAATTTAATTTTTTAGCAACTAATTTAGCGACAGTGCTTTTTCCTGCGGATGCCGGTCCGTCAATTGCAATTTGGATATTATTTTTCATCAAGTAATTCCTCCATAAAAATGGGATTGATTAGATATCAATCCCATATGTATATTATTTAACTCTTATTTTTTGTCCTGCACTAATAGAAGTAGTCAACCCTGGATTCATTTGTAGAAGTTGTTCTGTAGTTAACCCATTGTTTGCTGCAACACGATATATGCCTTGTCCTGCTTCGACAGTTACATATGACTTTGAAGATGCACTTGATGAACTATCAGAGCTGGTTGATTCACTAGACGCTGAGCTAGAGCTTGAATTAGTGCTAGAACTAGCTTTCTCTTTTGATTCAGAGCTAGCTTTTTCTTTTGATGCTTTTTCTTTCGATTCAGAACTAGCTTTTTCTTTTGATTCAGAGCTTTTCTTAGCACTTGAGCTAGAACTATCAGAATCATCAGTTTTGGTAACTATTTTTTTACTTACTGAACTCTCGCTTGTGGTTCTATCTTCTGGTTGGTATACTTTGTTACTTTCAACAATATAAAAAGCAATCGTTCCAATAATAATAGCTACAAAAACAACTAATAACCCCGTAGTTAATAATGAACTATTTTTACTTTTACGTCTATTCGCTGATCGAGAATAATTTCCATTATCGTCTCTATCGTCTTCGAATGATTTTTCCCAAGGCTTTTTTTCTGAATTATCTTTTTTATCACTCATTTTTCAATCCTCCTAAAAACAATTATCATTATTTTACCATAATAATCCAAATTATTCTCAAGATAATTTAAACAATCTTGAAATAATATTATCTGTTGATTGAATTAACTGCTTGTCATCATTTTTGATTATCTTTTTTTCTAATCCAATCTTTTGAAGTACATCCACATTAAATAACGCTGAGCAACAGAATTCATCATGTTCTATTAATTTCGATTCTCCAAAATGGTTTAAAATTTGTTGCTTTCGACAATTACTTGAATTAACAAACATTATCATATTTTGTAATCCAGTTTCTTTTTCAATTTTCCTTTGTCTAAAAAGGAACTGCACCTCTTCAACTGAGCTTTGTTTCTCATAGTAATAATCTAACAGTTTACCTTTTTCTTCTCCAAGACCAACTAATTCCTTATGTTTTTTAAAATACATCCTAATAAAATCATCATCTGGAATGGTTAAATCAATTAAGTTTCTTTGTAGAAACACATCATTTTCTTGAGAAAAAACAATTGCGATACTCTGCTGGCCATCTCGTCCAGATCGGCCAAATTCTTGTACGTAGCTTTCAAAATCAGCGGGCATATGATAATGGATAACGTATCTAATATCTTTCTTATTAATACCCATACCAAAAGCGCTTGTTGCACATATAACATCTATTTGATTTTCCATAAATTGTCTTTGTACCGTATACCTTGCCATATCATTCAAGTCAGCATGGTACGGTTCAGACCTTAATCCAGTGTTATTATTTATTAAATCTGAGACCTCATTTGCCTTTTTCTTGCTCGAGAAATAAACGATTCCAACACCCTTGATTTTATTCAATAAATTTAATAATTGCTTATTTTTATCAGATTCATCATGCACTTTTAAGACACTTAAAAAAATATTACTTCTATTAACCGATTTAATGATTTTATGAAAATCTCGACCTTCTGTTTTTAATTGTGTCATAATATCATTCTGAATATTTAGTGCAGCTGTGGCTGTCAACGCCAAAACGCAAGGTGTACCAAGTTTCACAATTGCATTATTCAAATCCAAATAATCAGGCCTAAAATCTGGTCCCCAAGTGGAGATACAATGTGCCTCATCTACAACAAATAGTGATACATCTATTTGTTTAAGGGCATTTATCACTTCAAATTGACTTAGCATTTCAGGAGATAAATAAACAAATTTATAAGATTGTATATTTTTTAACACATATTTTTTTTCAGAATAACTCAATATTGATGTTAATCCAATAGCTGTCCCATTACCACGAAAATTAAATTGACTAACTTGATCTTGAATTAAAGATAACAACGGTGAAACGATAACTGTCGTACCATTCATAAGATAGCCAGCTAACTGATAACACAATGATTTCCCAGTCCCTGTAGGTAGTACTGATAACGTGTCTTGACCAGATAAGATAGTTTCTATGGTTTCTTCTTGGCCTATCATAAATGAATCGAATCCAAAGTATTCCATCAATTTTTCTTTTAAATTAATTTTGGACATCTATTTTACTCCTATAAATTTGATACAAACGATAATCGAAAAAATTTATATCAGGTTTCTTATTTTGTATTATTTTAAAAGGTACTTGATCAATATCTCTCCCCATAATTTCAGATAAATCATTAACTATTTTTTTTGTTAAAAAAGTATCAAATGGAAATTTTTCACTAATCATTGCTAATTCAAGTAAATGTTCAAAAATTGTACTAGTCTTCAATCCTCTACTTTTAGCCACATCATTAACAGATAGGCCCATAGTAATTAATCTCATCGTTTCCTTTGCACTTTCAGAAATAATTCCTGTTTTTAGAATTGACTGAACTAATTCTTTGAACACACTTTGTTTTTGCTCCTCAATCCAACTAGCAAAAAAATTTATTGTATCTCTGTATATTAATTGAATCTCCATTTCTGATAGATTCAACTCATTTGCTAACTGTTTATTGGTCAATCCATTAAGATTATGACCAATTAATTTGTTCATAAATATTAAACTAGAATTTGTATCAATTTTTTGCACGAACAATCGTAATTCTAAATTAACTTGTTTTGTTAGTATTGTTTTGTCATTATTAGAAATCCATTTTTTGATATTAAATTTAGTTAATTCGGATGTTACGACAGGATAATAATGACGATTAACAAAGCTAAGTTCAGATACAACTTGTATAGCTAAAATACAAGTTTCTGACCATTCATTAAATTTATATTGATTTATTAATTTAGGGTGCTTAATTTGATATAAATCGCTTTTCGCTTTTTTTTGTCGAATTAAACCATTTTGCGTTAACCGAACTTGCCCATTAGATTCAGTGAGTAATTTATTTTGTTTCAACTTAGAAAGTATTTTTTGATATATTTCATTTGTAAATTGAGGATCAATACTAAAATAATCTAGCAAATCATAACGCATTCCCCAATATATATTGGAAACAGTATTCCGACCTGTAATAATGCTAAATATTACATTAGGTCGCCGATATTCGACATTAAACATTTGTAAGAGATAATCTTCAACCATAAAATACCATCCTTATAAAATAAAATGAGGAAGAATCACTTAAGAATTCTCCCTCATTAATTATACTATAGTTGTTTATATTTTTTATTATTTAACTGAACCCAACCATACATTCTCTGATATAAAAGACTAAATAACCCAACGACCAGAATTCCTTTTATAATATTAAAAGGAACAATACCAACAATAACGTACTTGGATACTGACATTCCGATATTCATACCGATAACATTCAAGTACACTGGTAGAATTACAAAATAATTTGCAATAGATAATACAGCAGTTAGTACAAAGGTACTCACTAAAACTGCCAAAATACTCTTTCCAAGTGTTGGCTTAAGGTTTCCTTTACCTTTGAGAAGATAATATGCTGGAAATGATACCGCCATTGATGCTAAGAAATTACTTCCAACACCTATCAAGCTGGCAATATCTGTTCCAGTTGAAACTAGATACAGCAATGAACGAACGACGGCAACCATCACACCGCTCATTGGTCCCAAAATAAAAAATCCAATTAAAATTGGTAAATCACTAAAATCAATTTTTAAATACGGAAAAATTACTGGGAAAGATAAAAACATTAATACGTATGAGATTGCAGCTAAGAACGCTGTAATCACAACTTTATAAACTGGTGACCGATTCATACTAGAAAACCTCCTGGAAGGCCATCTTCAATGAAGAACCTTTCAAGTAAATAAAAATGAACGCCATTAATCACTAAAGATTAACAGAGTTCATTTGAAATTACTTACTCAAATAAGCCCTATCTTCTTTATCCAGACTTTAACTGTCGGTACTGGAATTACACCAGTCCAGCCACATATACAATGTGGGTCGCGGACTATAACCGCCGGTCGGGAATTACACCCTGCCCCTGAAGACGAACCAAATATTTTATTACGCTACAAAATATAACATAGGATAAAATAAGTTACAATTATTTACGCTCGGCGATACTTTTCAATGCATGAACTTCTTCTTCAGATAACTCACGGTATTGACTCGAAGTTAATCCATATAAATCTAAGAATCCATAAGTTTCACGTTTTAATTTTTCCACTGGATGTCCGACCTCTGCCAACATATTTTTAACTTGATGATTTCGGCCTTCATGAATTGTTAATGAAACAATTGCTTTTTGCTTATTTTTATCTGCTGAAATAATTTTTGAATGAGCAGGAGCCGTTTTCTTACCATCAATTACAATTCCTTGACGTAACGTTTTTAAATCATCATTAGATGGAATACCATTCACTTTAGCGACGTAAGTTTTGTCAATCTTATACTTTGGATGAGTCATTTTGTTGGCTAACTCACCATCATTTGTCATTAATAATAATCCAGAAGTATCATAATCTAATCGACCGACTGGATAAATTCTTTCCCTTACACCTGGAAAATAATCCGTAACAACCTTACGATCTTTATTATCCTTAACAGCCGAAATAACTCCTCTTGGTTTGTAGAATAAATAATAGACTAATGGTTCTTCATTTAAACGAATACCATCAACTTCAATTTTATCTTCACTTGTGACCTTAATACCCAACTCACTTGCAACCTTACCATTCACCTTAACATGACCTTCTGAAATCATTTTTTCGGATTGTCTTCGTGACGCAACACCTGATTGCGCCATAACTTTTTGTAATCTTTCTGCCTCTGCCATATTATTCCTCATTTTCTTGTAATTTTTCGTTAAAATTATTTAAAAAAAGTTTACCTATTTCTCCATCAAAATCTTGATTTTCACTAATCACTGGAAGTTCTTTTAGTTCAGTTAATCCAAAATAATTTAAAAATTGCGTCGTTGTTACATATATAATAGGTCTTCCTGGTACATCAAGACGTCCATTTTCACGAATTAGATCTAAAGCAATCAATTTTTGCAGTGATCCTGAACTTTGAACTCCTCGGATATCATCAATTACAAGTCGTGTCACTGGTTGTTTATAAGCAATGATAGCTAGCGTTTCCAGTGCTGCATTAGAAAGTCTTCTTGAATTAGGATTTTCAAAATAATCTTTAATTAAATCTGCTAATTTCTCTTTTGTTACTAATTGATAACAATCATTATATTGAATTAGCTCCAAGCTAGAATTTATATCATTTTTATACTTTAATGATAATTTTTCAAGTTGTTCTTTAACTGCTGATTTCAATAATCCAGTTAATCTAGATAATTCTGCTAGAGATATTCCTTGATCCCCACTCACAAATAAAAGTCCTTCAATATTTGCTAAATGACTCACCTTCGTACCTCCTTAATACAATAATCTATGGTTCAATTTTTAAAATCTGAATCATTTCATGGCTATTTGCTTGTTTCAATTTAATTTGGTTTAATTTTGAAAGTTCTAATATTGCCAGAAAAGTAACAACAATTTCATCAACCGTTGTTGTTATTTCAAAAAAATCACTAAATATTAAACTCTTATTTGAATTTAGAATGATTTTTTTTATTTCTGATATTTTATCAGAGAGTGATGCTAGTTGCACATTAATTTTTTTCTCAATTGGTTGATGATTTATTTGCTTTATTAAAACTCTTTTAAAAGCATTCTCAAGTGTTTCTAAATCCAGGCCAGGTATATCAAGTTGAGGTTTATCAAATCTATTTTTAGGAATACTACTTTGTTCCTTAGAAAAATAATTCGCACGTTTATTTTCCCTGACGCTCAACTCTCCAGCCGCCTCTTTAAAAATTTGATATTCAATTAATTGTTCGACTAGACTTGCCCTTGGATCAGTTTGAGTTTCCTCTACATTGGAAAATTCTGCCGGTAATAACATTTGACTCTTAATTTTCATCAACGTTGAAGCCATCACTAAATATTGACCAATCACATCTAATGACATATTCGTAGTATCTTTAATAATAGTTAAATATTGCTCTGTTATTTCTGAAATTTGAATATCATAAATATCCATCTCAGAATCTTTGATTAAATGCAGTAACAAATCAAGTGGTCCTTCAAAAGAGGTTAATTTTAATGTTACCTGACTAATAGATTTAAATTTTTGACTCATTTTTTTGCATTTCCCATTTTTCAATTAATTTTGTAGTATCAATTGTACCCATGATTTTTTTATCAGGATATAGCGATAATACAGCGTTCAGAATCAAAAAACTAACTTTTTTATGTCTTTCATCTGGACTCAATGATATTGCCCGAACTACGACAACGTTGCCATCATTTTCAATACCAACTATACCAGTAAAATTACCTGCCTCATTTTTCCAAAGATACAAATCTCGATTTTCTGTATCTTGATAACCTTTAATTGCTAAATTAATTCTAGTAACATCCTTCAAGTCAGGTATAAATGACAACAAGCCCATCGCAATTTTTTCATAATCATTCTTATACTTAATAAGCATTATTGTTCTCCTCTACACGCACGGCATTCATGAGACAATTCATATATTTAAAAATAACTAATATACTTGTTTGTTACCGATATATTAATTTAACGTTGAACTAATAAATTATATTTTCAAATAATTTTATTTATTATCTCTTACCTACTAAAATAGTTTTCTATTAATCATCTGTTTCGTTAATTAATTCATCATTATTAGTTTCAAATTCCTCAGGCATTTTTATTAAAATAAGATTACCATCTTCTTGTTTAACATAACGCTCTTTTAGCAGATGTCCAACAGCTCTCTTAAATTGACCTTTGCTGATACCAAAATATTCTTTAATGTCTTCTGGATTACTTTTATCAGTAAAAGGTAATGTTTTTTCATCATTATGACTTAATGCAGCAATCAACATTGCTGCATCATCACTAATTGCTTCATAGGCACGTGGTTTGATAGATAGATTAATTGTACCGTCAGTTCTAATTCCAATTACACGTCCTTCTAATACTTGACCTAATCTAGGTTCATTAAATCTTTCAGATGGATGGATAAATCCAAGATAATCATCATCAGTAATTACAAAAGTTCCAATCATTTTTAAGCGAATAACTGTAAATTTCATATTTTTATTTTTTAATGAGTCATCAGGTTTCTTAGCAATTGATCGAAACATTTCTTCGTCCGCAACATCACCCCAAATACGATCTTTGGCATCAATTTTAAGTCCAACCATTAATCGATCACCAGCTTTTGGCCAAAGTGATTTCATTTCTGGTAAATCATCTAGTGAAACTGCTACATCTTTGTCTGGTAAACCAATGTCAACGAAGACACCTAAATCTCTTCTAACTTTTACAACGTCTCCGAATGCATATTGATCAATGCCAGCTCTAGGAATTATTGTTGATAAACTCAAATCATGATCTTCGTTCTCATACACAAAGCCTGTAACCATCGAACCGTTCGCTAATTGACTGTTTTTTTCATCTTTCAATAAATGCATTGTTATACTATCTTTTTGTACTAAAAATTCTGTATCATTCTCATCAGTTACCATTGCGGTAACAACTTGTCCCATTATTGAACTCATTTATTTCTCCCATTCAAAAAAATATTATTTTATATTTCTTTATTCATATTTTAAAATTACATACTCACATTTTACCTGATATTAGGCTTAATAGCCAATTGAATAGAAATATTGTGTAATAAAAAAGGGGCTGTGACATAAGTCTCTTCAATATGATATTAAACAAGTCTCCCGAAATCTTTTTTGATTTCGGGAGACTTGTTTCTTTTTACTACTTTTTAATATATTATCTAATTAGAAAAATAAAAAGGAACACTGGCCTTCGACCCCCAATGCTCCTTAATTTAATCCTCGAAAGGACTTAAAAATGCAAAATTATTATAACATAAATCAGACTTGTTTAGCCATCTCAACTGACTATATACCAGAAAAGAATAACACTGCGTGTTATATCAATACGCTAATCGAAAAATTAGAAATAAAAGAACCTTATCTTTTTGGTCGCCCCCGTGAATATAATCTTTCAGCTTTATTGAAGTTATATCTTTTTGCTATAACTCGAGGTGTTTTTAGTAGTCGTCGGGTCGCCTTACTAGCACAAGAAAATTTATCGGCACGTTGGTTAACACAAGAGCAAATGCCATCTTACCGAACTATTGTCCGATTTAGAACGTCGAATGAATTAACTGATTTAATTGATCGCAGTTTAGATACCTTAGTCGAATATTTACGACAACAAAATATGATTAGTGATGCCATCTTTATTGATGGTACTAAGGTTTTGGCTAATGCTAATAAATATAGTTTTATTTGGAAAAAGAATACAATACGTTTTGATCAAATGAATCGCGAAGCGATTTTAGAGCTACTAGTTGAATTAAAAACAGCGCATGCTGCTTGTAAAGTCCCAGAAGGCTCCAATCTAACACTAGAAATGATTGAAGAAGTTATCGATCGACTTGATCAGAAATTAGTAGCATTAGACCAGGAAGTTTCAAGAACTAAGAAGATAAGTCCCAATCCAGCTAAAAGAATTCGAAGAACCCTAAAATCTAAGAAGAATCAATTAACTAAACGCCAACATAAATTAAGTGAACATGAAGCACAAATGAAAATATACGGTACTCGAAATAGCTATTCTAAAACTGATCATGATGCAACTTTTATGCGTATTAAAGAAGATCCAATGTTAAATGGTCAACTTAAGCCAGCTTATAACTTACAAATTGCGACCAGTAACCAATTTATTTTGGGCTACCAATTATTTCAAAATCCAACAGATACTAGAACACTTCAACCGTTTCTTAAAACGTTAAGTACTCATAATAAATTAGATAAATACATTGTTGCCGATGCCGGATATGGATCAGAATCAAACTATCGTTTCATTGAAGATGAATTACCAAATCAAACTGCTATAATTCCTTACGGTACCATGATTAGAGAACAAAGCAAAAAATGGCGAACTGATGATAGAAAAGTTATGAACTGGGATTATCATGAAAATAATGATTACTATATTGATCCGCACGGCGTGCGATTTAACTTTAAAGCGTATCGGAAAAGAACCGATAAATATGGAATAGTTCGTGAATTTAAAGAATATCAAGCAGAGTTACTAGATGAGAATCAGATAATTATTCCTGCGGCTAAAACACTTAGAGGTGCACGTCGTAAGATTCAAGTTAACGGATCTTGGGAATATTTTAAGGCACAACAATGTGAACGACTTTCTGAACCAGAAACGGGTCAAATTTACGCGCACCGTAAAATTGATGTAGAATCCGTTTTTGGTCGAATGAAGGCCTCTTTGCCGTTCAATCAATTTCTATTGCGAGGGATTGAGAAGGTTAAAAAGGAAGCAGGTTTGATAGTAATGGCATTAAATATCCAAAAATTAGCCAGTTTAGGAGGTAAATAATACTTCTGTTTTCTATATTTTTTTAAATAAAAAGAAATAAGGCTCCAGAAATCAAAAAATGATTTCCGGAGCCTTATTTTGAACTTTATTGAAGGGACTTATGTCACAGCCCCTTTTCCAATTTTAAAATATTCAAGTAAGGATTGATACAACCTGATCAATATTATCTTAATTAGTCAATTATATTCATGATTAACCCAATAACATTTTTCGTCACCAATGTCTTACCGATATACTAACTTAGGTTCATCATGTACTTGAACCTTAATATAATTAGTCTACTAATTGAACTTTCAAACTGTTTGTTGTTCCTTTTTCACCAACTGGAAGACCAGCAGTGATTAAGATAAGGTCACCTTTTTTAGCGAAACCTAATTCTTTAGCTTTTTCAGTTGCTAAACTAAACAATGCATCTGTTGATGCTGGTTTTTCAGCAATGATTGGGTGAACACCCCAGTTAACTGATAAACCATGACGAGTTTGTTCGTCAAAAGTAATAGCTAAAATATCTGAGTCAGGACGGTATTTAGAAATCATACGTGCTGTTTGACCAGATTTTGTAGCAGCGATGATAGTTTTAATACCTAAGCTATCAGCTGTTTCAGCAACAGCACGACCAATAGTTTCAGTAACATCATTTTTGTCAAATTCATTTAATGCAAATGAGCTATGTGCACGCAATGCATTTTCAGATTTTTCATCAATACGAGCCATTGTTGCAACTGATTCTACAGGGTAGTCACCATTAGCACTTTCACCTGAAAGCATTGTTGCATCTGTTCCATCAAATACGGCATTAGCAACATCAGATGCTTCAGCACGTGTAGGACGTGGGTTTTCTTGCATTGAATCAAGCATTTGAGTAGCAGTAATAACTGGTTTGCCCAAAGCGTTACATTTTTTGATTAAGTCTTTTTGAACTAAAGGAACATTTTCAGCAGGAATTTCAACACCCATATCGCCACGGGCAATCATTAATCCTTCAGAAACTTCCATAATAGCATCAATATTATCGATACCTTCTTGTGATTCAATCTTAGGGAAGATTTGAACATGTTCCATTCCTTTTTCTTCAAGTAAAGCGCGGATATCTAAAACATCAGCTGGTTTACGTACAAAACTTGCAGCAATGAAATCAATGTTTTGATCTAAACCAAAACGAATATCGTCTGAATCTTTTTCAGTAATACCAGGTAAGTTAATTGATACACCAGGAGCGTTAACACCTTTACGTGAACCTAAACGACCAGAATTCATAACAGTTGTTACTAATTCGTTAGCAGCTGTATCAATTTCATCAATTCTCATATCGATAAGACCATCATCAAACAATACGTGGCCTCCAACATGAACATCTTCAATTAAACCTGGGTAAGTAACAGCAATCTTTTCTTTTGTTCCTTCAAGTGAATCATCCATTGAAATACGAACAATATCATTAATTTCAAAGTTGATTTTACCTTCTTTTTGAACAGTAGTACGGATTTCTGCACCTTTAGTATCAAGCATGATACCAACCATTTTACCAGTAATTTTTTCTGCTTCATGAACTAATGTCATACGACCTAAATGTTCTTCATGGTCACCATGAGAAAAGTTGAAACGGAAAACATTAGCACCGGCTTCGATTAATTTAACAATTGTATCAAGATCTGAACTGGCTGGACCAAGTGTACTTACGATTTTAGTTTTTTTCATTAGATTATGATCTCCTCTTAGTTTACTTATTATTTATAAATAACAATAACAGTATTATATTATTTTGGTGTTGAAAGTCGTGTATTTAAGTCTAAAAGACTCAAATCTGTATGATGTTTATGTTCTTCAAGCGTTGCAACAATATCTTCAGCAACTAATTTGTTGTCTTTAATACCAATTGCTAATCCGCCTTTACCTTCCATAAGAAGTTGAACAGCATAATCACCAAAACGACTTGCTAAGACACGATCTTTGGCAGTTGGTACGCCACCACGTTGTGTATGGCCTAAAATAGTCACACGTGTTTCAAAATTACCATATGTGTCTAATTCAGCAGCAAATTCACTAGCTCCCATAACACCTTCAGCTAATACGATAATTCCTGAATCTTTACCATGTTCACGGTTACTGTTGAGCTTGTCTGCAATTTCTTGCATGTTATATCCTTTTTCAGGAATAACAATAACATCAGCACCACCAGCAATACCGGACCATAAAGCAATATCTCCAGCATTTCTACCCATTACTTCAACGATAAACGTACGTTGATGTGAACGAGCAGTATCGCGAATACGATCAATTGCATCAAGAGCTGTGTTAACAGCTGTATCAAATCCAACTGTGAAATCTGTATCAGGAATATCATTATCGATTGTTCCTGGAATACCAACAGCGTTAAATCCACGTTTTGTGAGTGCTAAAGCACCATGGTATGAACCATCCCCACCGATAACAACTAAAGCATCGATACCGAACTTTTTAAGTTGTTCGATACCTTTTAATTGTCCTTCAGCAGTTGCAAATTCAGGATAACGGGCTGAATATAACATTGTTCCACCGCGTTGAATAACATCATCAACGTCAGCATATTCAATTTTATGAATATCGCCAGCAACTAAACCAGCAAAACCATAATTAATACCGTATGCTTCTAATCCTTCACCAATTACACGACGTGCAACAGCACGAACTGAAGCGTTCATACCTGGCGCATCTCCACCACTTGTTAAAATACCAATGCGTTTCATTTCTTCACCTCAATAAGTAATTTAAGTACATATTTCACTCACTATATTAACACTTTTCAGAAAAGTTGTCTTGTTAAATGTGAAAATATTTTCAGTATTTTCAAGAATAAATTACTTAATGACGACATTTTCAGAACCTAATATTTTTGTAAGCGCTGTATGTGTTTCTTTGTCGTTCCTTAACCAATAAGTTCTATCTAAACTAATTTTACGATTGTCTTTTTCATAGTACAAAATAACCGGTGTTTGACCTAACCTTATTTTCATGGTTTGCATTAATTTTTCTATTTTTTCATTTGTTGTTTCTTTAGTAATCTTCAAAAACCATTTTTTTTGAGTTATTCGTTTAAAATAATCATCTGCTAATTCTATTTTTTTAACAATAATTTGTAATCCTCTATTTGTTTCAACATCCCCCGAAACGACAACGACCTTATTTTTTTCAAGTAAAGATTCTTTCTGTCGAAATAAATCAGGAAATATTGTCAAATCAATCTCACTTGTTTCATCCGAACCATTTACAAAGGCCATTTGTTGACCCTTCTTTGTTCGAATAACTTTTACTCTCGTAAGATTAACTAAAATGGTTACATGTGTCTTATCAGATATTTCCGATATTTTTTTAAAATCGCTTTGATTTAGCTGTTTCCGATACTTCTCAACCGGATGTCCCGAAAGATACGCACCTAAATATTGTGATTCTTTTTCTAATCGAACCATTAATGGAAAGTTTGATTGTCTTGCTATCTTAGGTGTTAATAATTCAAATAAATTAGTATTATTTCCACTTAAATCAATACTACTAATTAATTCTGGTAGAGCACTAATCAACTCAGCACGATTATATTCAAATTGATCAAAACACCCAGAATATATTAAAGCTGAAATATTTTCCTCATTTAAATATTTTTTATCTATCCGATGCAGGAAGGATTGGAAATCTGTGAACAATTCTTTTTTCCGTAATGTAATGATATGTTCAATAAAGTCTTTTCTAAGTCCTTTAATACTATTTAATCCAAATAAAACAATATTTTGTCTTAAACTAAAACCTACCTCGCTCATATTAATATCAGGTAATTTAATTATTACATGATATTGCTTTGCTTCCACTAAGTATTCTTTTATTTTTTGCGGATTATTACCAACGGAATTTAAAATAGCTTCAAAAAATGCAGCTGGAAAATTAGCTTTAATATAGGCTAATTGAAAAGCAATTTTACTATAGGCAACGGCATGTGAACGATTAAATCCATAATTAGCAAACTGCTCAATATAACTATAAACTGTTTTAGCTACATCTTCTTGAATTCCATTATCATATGCCCCATTGATAAACTGAGTACGCATTTCATCAATAGTCTTTTTTTTCTTTTTACTCATTGCTCGGCGTAGTAAATCAGCTTCACCAAGTGTAAAATTACCCATCTTTGATGCGACCTGCATAACCTGCTCCTGATAAACTAATACACCATAGGTTGACTCAAGAATTTGTTTTAAACTATTGTCCGGAAATGTTATTTTTTCAAGATGATGTTTTCGTGCAATAAATGTATCTATATTTTCCATCGGACCCGGCCGATATAACGCATTTACAGCTGCGATATCTTCAAAAGATGTTGGTTGTAATTTTTTTAAAACATTTTTGATACCATTAGATTCAAATTGGAAAACACCGGATGTATCACCTAATCTAAAAAGAGCTAATGTTTTTTCATCTTCTAAATTAATGAATGCTGGATTGAAGTCTGCTTGATAATTCTTTTTAACCTGTGTTACAGCTTGATCTAAAATATTTAAATTACGTAGACCTAAAATATCGATTTTTAATAAACCAACATTTTCAACTATATCTTTAGAATACTGCGTTAAAAGAATATCCTCACTTCCATTTTGTAACGGAACCACTTCTCGTAAATCAATTTGGCTCAATACGACCCCTGCTGCATGCGTAGAGTAGTGTCTTGGAATCCCTTCGATATGCTGCGCAATTGTAAAAATATTTTTATTTTTGGAACTATCATTAACTAAATTACGTAATTTTTGTGATTGTGCTAGCGCCTCTGTCAACGTAATTTTCAAAACATTTGGAATTGAATCACTCCACCCTTTCATTTCAAAAGGTGATACACCAAATACTCGACCAACATCCCTCAAAGCCTGTTTTGCTGCCATTGTGCCAAATGTAATAATTTGAGCCATGTGATAATGTCCATATTTTTGATGTAAATAATTAAGGATTAGTCCACGTTTATCATCTGGAATATCTAAATCAATATCCGGCATCTGAACACGTTTTGAATTCAAAAAACGTTCAAACAATAAATTATATTTAATTGGATCAACATCCGTAATCGTTAAAACGTAGGCTGTGATCGATCCAGCAGATGACCCTCGTCCTGGGCCAGTTATAATATTTTGCGAATGAGCATAGTTCATAATATCCCAAACGATTAAAAAGTAATCTTCAAATCCCATTTGTTGAATAACGTTTAACTCAAGTTCTAATCTTTGTTTATATTCCTTAGGTACACCATTTGGAAACCGCTCATTTAATCCAGTATTACACATACTTCTCAAATAACTATGTGCTGTTTCATTATTAGGTAATGGATACTCAGGTAGTTTGGGTTGTGAGAATGTTAATTCCAGAGACGTTTCATCTGCTAAATTTTGGGTTTCTTGAATTGCATCTGCCATTAGCAATTCTTGATATTGCTCCGTTATCTCTTTTGGATTTCTTAATGCATATTCTCCCTGAATTTGTTCATCAACTTTATTAATTAAAATCGTTTCACCAGTACTAATTGCCTTTAACACATCAATATCAAACTGATTTTCAGCATCCAAATAAGCTACTTCATCTAGCGCAATTACACGAATATCAAAATTTTGAGCTAAAGATTTAATTGATTGTGCCGTAATTTTATCCATTAAGTGAGATAGGCCAACTCGAATATTTTCTGAACCTATTAAGCTTTGATATTTGGCTAATAATTCTTTTGCATCGGATATTTGACTTTGTTCAATTAAATAACTAAATTCACTTTTTTCACTAGGTGATAATATAAATAAACCGTCTAAATAGTTAGTTAAACTACTAAAGTTTAACTTATCATCATTTAAGGTCATTTTTAAGGTCGATAATTGCATTAAATTTTGATAACCTTGTTTATCTTTTGCAATAAAGGTCAATTCATATTCATGGTTTGTTTCGATTAAACCGGAGATATCTAACGTTAGTCCGATAATTGGCTTAATTTCAGCTTTTTGACAGGCATTATAAAAATCAATTGCACCATACAATGTATTATTATCTGTTAAGGCAATTGCTTTATAGCCTTTACTTTTAGCACTTTGAACAAGATCATTAATTTTAGTGGTGCTTTGTAATAAGCTGAATGAACTTTTAACTTTTAACGGAACAAACATTTTATCCCCCTTTTCACGTATCTATTAATGTTATTATACAAAACTTTTTAACAATACCCAATAGACACTAAAAAGCTTTTGCAAAAATAATTATTTGTGCTAAAATTAGCTTTGAATGTGAGGTGCTGTTCTATGATGAAACAATTAACAATTCTCTTTTGGGGCTTCATTTTTGGTGAAGTAATTGGTTATATCGTAAGCTCACTAACTGGTACATTGTTTGCACCAGTTTTGTTAATCGGTATTATTTTTGCAGTTACCGGCTTAATTGTCGTAAATTGCCTCTACGCCATTCTCAAAGATCCTAAATCAGATAAATAAAAAAAGATAAACTAATTAGTTTATCTTTTTTTTGGCTTTATAAGACTATAAGGAAAAATTTGAGAAAGAAAGGTCTCAATATGTCCTCTAGTTTAACTCATCCACACTATTTAATAATACCTATTTTGTTTCTTCAGATACTAATTTTATAATTTCTAGAACAACATCCGTTGCTTTTTCCATTGTTTCAACTGAAACAAATTCAAATCGCGCATGCATATTTTCTGCTCCAGCAAATATATTTGGTGTTGGTAATCCCATGAATGAGATTTTTGAACCATCTGTCCCACCACGTACTGGATAGATATCCGGTTTAATTGCTAAATTTTCCATAGCTTCTTTAGCAACAGTCACAACAGTCATATCCTTCTCGATTACTTCACGCATATTGTAATATTGATCTACCATATCAATTGTCACACGTTCAGAATCAAAATCAGCATTCATTTTATCAGCAATACCCATCATATACTTTTTGCGATCTTCGAATTTTTGGCGATCATGATCACGAATAATATATACCATTTTTGCTTCATCAACTGTACCTTCTACTGAAATTAAATGGTAAAAACCTTCGCGGCCTTCAGTTTTTTCAGGTACTTCATCTTGTGGTAATAATGAGTCAAATTGATTTGCTAACTTACTTGCATTAATTAAAACACCTTTAGCAGTTGCAGGATGAACTTCCTTACCTTGAATTGAAACGACTGCTTGAGCAGCATTAAATGTTTCATATTCTAATTCACCTAATGGTCCACCATCAACAGTGTAAGCTAAATCAGCTCCAAAATCGGCTACGTCAAATTTATCAGCACCTACCCCAATTTCCTCATCAGGTCCAATACCAACTTTAATGTCACCATGCTTAATTTCAGGATGTGCAACTAAATAAGCTACAGCAGTAATAATTTCAGCTACTCCCGATTTATCATCTGATCCTAATAGTGTTGAACCATCTGTTGTAATTAATGTATTGCCTTTATAATTTTTTAAATTTGGAAATTCTTTAATAGTTAGTTTAAATTTACCATCATCGTCAAGATTAATATCAGATTCGCCATCATAATTTTCAACGAATTGGGGGTTAACACCCTCTGCTGTAAATGCAGCTGTATCCATATGTGAAATAAAACCAACCGCTTTAACGTTTTTACCAGCTTCTAAATTACTTGGTAATGTTGCTAAAACATACCCACTTTTTTTAGAAATACGTGCATCCTTTAATCCAATTTGTAAAAGTTCTTCCTTTAATTCTTTCGCAAATTCAACTTGAGTTTGCGTTGAAGGAGTTACCCCTGAATTTTCATCAGAACGAGTTTCTACTTTAACATACTTAATAAAACGTGGAATTAATTCTTCATATTTTGTCATGATAGCGTATCTCCTAATCTATTATTTAATATCTCTAATCATACTCTAATTTTAAAATTAAATAAACTGAAATGGATCTGTATTAATATCTGATTCAATAATCTCAATTTGCCAATTATTTTCTAGATTCCATTCTCCAAATAACCGTTTCAATTGTGCTTTACAGATACTTTCAACATGATGGCCCGGATCAATAACTGACAACCCTTCTGCTAACATGTCATGAGCCGTGTGGTAGTAGACATCTCCTGTTACGTAAACATCCGCCTGCTGCTTAATTGCCTCATGATAAAATTTACCACCATCACCACCTAGAACTGCAACACGCTTAATTGATTGCGTCAAATCATTAGAAATCAGTCTTAATCCACTTATGTTAAATTGCTTCTTACAATATTCAGAAAATTCAATAACAGTCATAGGACTAGTTAAATTTCCGATTCGACCCATTCCATAATCTGAACTATTTGTATGCACTAACGGGATTGTTTCTTGTAATTTTAAACGACTCGCTAACCAATCATTCATCCCACCTGTAACATTGTCTAAATTAGTATGAGCTGCATACACTGTTATATTATGACTCAATAAATCGGCATACATTTTATTTTGAGGATTCGTAGTATCCAAATTTTTTGCCGGTCTAAATATTAATGGATGATGTGCGAAAATAAAATCTACATTTTTATTAATTGCTTCTTGGACAACTTCTGGACGAACATCTAAAGTTGTCATTACTTTAGTAACAGTATTATTAATATCACCTAATTGTAGGCCTACTGGATCACCAATTTCAGCCATACTTTTTGGAGCAAATACTTCGAATTGATTGACTAAATCAATAATTTTTGTCATCCCAGCATCTCCTCAATTTCTTTGATATCAACTTCTAATATCCTTTTTTTATCAATAGGAACTTTATTTGCTGCCTCAAAATTTTTTAAAACTTTACGCTTTTTTTCCATTTGCTTGTGCCATTTAGCTTTGAATACATCGCTTTGCTCAATTCTTAATTTAGGTCCATACTTTAAATCTAATATCGAGTAGCTCATTTTAGTGTTAACTTTCTCAGCAACAATAATTTCATAGACATGATGGTCGTCTTCGACAATATCTTCATCAATAATTTGATATGAATGATCCATTAACCATTCTCTTATTAATTTTTGTCCAACATTAGGTTGAATAATTAAACGACGGACACCCGTTAATTTTTCTAAATCGGCAGTAAATATATCCTTTATTAAAGGGCCACCCATTCCGGCAATTGTGATAGTATCAATATTATCGTCTAATTTAATTGCCTTTAACCCATTAGCTAATCTTGGCATTATCATGTGGTCTAATCGTTCTGTATTAATTTCTGTTACGGCATTTTCATAAGGCCCTTTAGCTACTTCTCCAGCAACAGCATATGAAATAATTTTATTAATAGCTAAATACGCAGGTAAGTAAGCATGATCCGATCCAATATCGGCCAATCGTGCATTTTTTGGTACAAATTTTGCAACTCGAACTAATCGATCTGATAAATGTCGTGCATCCATTTCTTGATCCTCTTCTTTCGTATCTTATCTTTTCTTATTATAACTAAAAAAGGACCATTATAAAACAGGTTTCGTTTTATAATGGTCCTTAAATTTTTTATTCTAAGAAATCTTTTAATTGTTTTGAACGAGATGGATGGCGTAGTTTACGTAATGCTTTAGCTTCAATTTGACGAATACGTTCACGTGTCACTCCAAACACTTTACCAACTTCTTCAAGTGTTCTTGTGCGACCATCATCAAGACCGAATCTTAAACGCAGAACATTTTCTTCACGATCTGTTAATGTATCAAGAACATTTTCTAGTTGCTCCTTCAAGAGTTCATAAGCCGCATGGTCAGCTGGACTAGTTGCATCTTGATCTTCAATAAAATCACCTAAATGTGAATCATCTTCTTCACCAATTGGTGTCTCTAATGAAACAGGTTCTTGAGCAATTTTTAAAATTTCACGAACTTTTTCGGCTGGCATAGCTGGCATATCCATTTCAGCACCAATTTCTTCAGGAATTGGTTCGCGAACAAGTTCTTGTAATAATTGGCGTTGAATTCTGATTAATTTATTAATTGTTTCAACCATATGAACTGGAATTCTAATTGTACGTGCTTGATCAGCAATAGCACGTGTAATTGCTTGTCTAATCCACCATGTCGCATATGTTGAGAATTTAAATCCTTTACGATAATCAAATTTCTCAACAGCCTTCATTAATCCCATGTTACCCTCTTGAATTAAATCAAGAAATTGCATTCCACGACCAACGTAACGTTTAGCAATTGAAACAACTAAACGTAAATTAGCTTCTGCCAATTTTTGTTTTGCTTCTTCGTCGCCTTCTTCAATTTTTAATGCTAAAGCAACTTCTTCTTCAGCTTTTAAAAGGTTAACACGACCAATTTCTTTCAAATACATTCTAACTGGGTCATTAATTTTTATTCCAGTTGGTGCTGATGTGTCTTTTAAAGCTTTCTTTGTAACTTTTTCAGCTGCTTTTAAACTATGTTCACTTGGGTTTCCCTCTTCATCAACAACAGCAATACCAGCATCTGCGACTTTTTGAAGTAATTTATCCATACGATCAGCATCTAAATGGAATGGTGTTGCTAGTTCATCTGTTAAATTATCATACTTAATTTCTTTTTTTACTTTATATTCCTTGATCAACTTCGTTTGTGCTTTTTTAAAGCCTTTTTCGTCAAATTCTGATTCTTCAACTTTTTCTACTTTTTTTACCATTAATAATTCCTCCCTTAGATGGATGTTCGTGGTACTTGTTGTTTTTGATATAATGCAATTAACTTAACTGATAATTCATTGGTTAGTTCTGTATTGCCAAGACGATTTGCTTCCATAAGATCTGATCGAACTTGATTAATTGATTGTTCCATCGGCGAATCATTCATAATGACGGACACACAATCATCAAATTCATCCTCTGAAGACTCTTCTGCAACTGTCATCAGCTCTATTTGCATTAAAAATCTCTTTGAAGACTCTTCTGGCAAGTAATCTAAAAAACTAGCAATTTCATATTGCTCATGTAATTCTAAATAGCCTTCAGCTAACGTATATATTAACTGATAACTATCATGAACAAAACTAAAATCATCAATTGATCGAATTTTCAGCCAAGCTGTATGATCATGTAATATACGATAAAGCAATAATCTTTCAGCTCTTTCAACACGATCAATTTTTTCATCGCTCATGACCTCTGAGCGATTTTCTACAGGTGGTTCATCTGTTCGAACCCTTGGAACTTGATTAACTTGTTGCACTACTTTTGGTTGAACGGCAACTAAATCAATTAACTGTTGTCTTAGAATTCCTTTATCAATTTTAAATTCATCTGCCAACTGATTAATATAAATATCTTGCTCAAACGGCGTTTTAATTGTAGTTAAAACTTGTAGTACTTGATCAATATAATCAATTTGCTCACTTTCATTTTTTAAGTTTTTATTTCGTTTCAAAAAATTCATTTTGAATGAAATAACCGTCTCTCGAGCAGAGTGAGCTAACTCCAGAAACGCTTCTTTACCATTTTTTTTAACAAACTCATCAGGATCCATACCGTTAGGAATGGCTAGCACGCCAACTTTCATTTTTGTCTGATTCGCTAGCAGGTTCAAAGCACGATTTGTTGCATTTTGCCCGGGTTCATCCCCATCATAACAAATATTTAATTGTGATGTTGAACGTTCTAACAAATAAATTTGTTCATTTGTTAAACTTGTTCCCATAGAGGCGACACCATTTTTAACTCCAGAGCGGTATGCTGCTAAAACATCCATAAATCCTTCGAACAAAATAACATTTCCTTCTGTCCGAATTTCTTTTTTTGCCAAATCGTAATTAAATAGAATCTCTCTTTTATTAAAAATAGGCGTTTCAGGACTGTTTAAATATTTAGGTAATTCTTTATTTTTTTCAAGCAGACGACCTGAAAAGGCAACAACTTGACCATTTTGATTTCTAATCGGAAACATCACTCGATCAATAAATCGTTCACGCAAATCACCTGTTTGATTTTCAATAAATAGTCCAGACTGCCTTAATAATTGATAGTCTACTTTCTTTTCCTTAAAAAAATCTTGTAAGACCGATTTCCCAGGCGCAAATCCAATTTGGAAAGTTTTGATAATTTCATCCGTTATACCACGATTATGCAGGTAATCTAATGCCTTTTGACCCATTTCTGTATTCATTAAAATGTGTTGATATAATTTAGCACCGTCATCATGAATTTGCTTTAACTGACGATTTTCAGTTGATTCTTGTGTCCTTGCTGACTGAGATTCAGAATATTTACTATCGATATCCATTCCTGAAAATTCTGCAACTTTATTGACAGATTCTGGAAAGCTAAGTCCCTCTAGCTCAATTAAGAACTTAAAAACATTCCCACCTCTTCCACAGCTAAAACAGTGAAAAATTTGTTTCTCTTCGCTTACAGAAAATGAAGGCGTTTTTTCTTCATGAAATGGACATAAACCCATAAAATTACTACCAGATTTTTTTAATCCGACATACTGACTAATGATATCAGTAATATTCACACTAGTTCGCACCTGTTCAATTACGTTTTCGGGTATTCTCATTCCAACTACTCACCTCCAAAACTAACGATACGAAGTTACCTATATTTTGAGTACCCATAATAATAGCATTTATTTGACATAAATACAATTATTAGCTTCAAGTAATAGACACTTTTGTCAAATATGACTATTCTGATTCTATTACCAAACAAAAAAGGAATTTATCTTCACAGATAAATTCTCATTTTTATATTACTTAATATTTAATTTACTTAAATTACCTAATTTTGAACTCATCTTAGCAATTAAACTCAATTGATTTAAGCGATTATTTTTAATTTTTGTATCATCAACCATAACCATTGTCTGGTCAAAATAATTTTCAATTAGCGGACGAATCTCGCTTAATGTAGTATATAACTTCTCTGACGTTAAATCTGCCAACTGACTTTGGATTATTTCAACTCGTTCAAATAAATCTTTTTCAGCAGTATTATCTAATAATACTTGTTCAACAACTAGATTAGTTGCCTCATTTTTATCTGCTAGCTTTAATACACGATTGATTGCTTCAACGGTCTCCTTGAAATCCTTATCATTTTTATGATTTTCTAAGGTTACAGCGGCCTCTGACATAACTAATAAATCTGCATCTGTACTTTCAACAACACTTTCAATTACATCATAACTGACGTTTTTATTTGAAAGCCATTGCTTCATACGATCATTAACAAAACTTAAAATATCTTTATCATTTTCGCCAACAGTCATCTTGGTAAATAAATCTGGATGTATCGTTGCCAATTCCTTAATATCGTTCAGTACCTCAAGTGGTGAAAAATGCCACTGACGATCTTCAACAATTCTAACTATCCCAAACGCTTGACGACGAAGTGCATAGGGATCATTTGATCCAGTTGGAATTAATCCAACTGAGAAGAAACTTGACATGCTGTCCAACTTATCAGCAATTGCTAAAACTGCACCAATTTTTGATTTAGGTAGTTCGCCATCAGCACTAATTGGCATATAGTGTTCAGAAATTGCTTGTGCAACAGTTGGATTTTCGCCCATTAGCAAGGCATATTTCTCACCCATAATTCCTTGAAGTTCAGAAAATTCTCCAACCATCCCTGTTACCAAATCAAATTTATAAATTTCACTTGTTCTTTGTAAAAGAGATAATTCATGGTCATTTAAGCCAAGGCGTTTACCAATGATTTGTGCCATTAATTGAACACGTTCCATTTTTTCAGACATTGATCCAATTTTATCATGGAATGTGACATTTTTTAATCGCTCTACATAATCATTAATCGTTTGTTTTTGATCTTCTTGGTAGAAAAATGCAGCATCTTCCAATCGTGCTGTAAGAACCTTTTCATTGCCTGCTTCGACGTTAGCAATGTTAGCTTCTGTCCCATTACGAACTGAGACGAACATTGGTAAGATTTCATCGTTTTGGCCACGCACATAAAAGAATCTTTGATGGTCTTTCATTGAAGTCATTAGAACAACATCAGGAATATCTAAATATTTCTTATCAAAATGACCAGAAAATACTGTTGGATATTCAACTAAATTGTTAACTTCTTCCAAAAGATCCTCATCAAGAATAATATGCCAGTCTTGATTATTTTCAAGATTAGTAATTTGTGTTCTAATCATTTCTTTTCGTCTATTAGAATCAACGATTACATATTGTTCTTCTAATTTTTTAACATACTCTGTTACTGAGGCTAAATCTACAGCTTCTCCTAAAAAACGATGGCCTTGCGTTTGGCGGCCAGATTTAATATTTAAAATACTGAATGGAATAACGTCACTATCAAGTAACGCAACTATCCAACGAATTGGTCTAACATATTTAAAGTCATAATTTGCCCAGTGCATCATTGTTGGGAATGTCATCGCTTCAATCACATCTTTAATCTGAACCAAAATATCTTTGGCAGATTTACCAGCGATAAATTTATTTACATAGACATACTCAACGCCTTTTAATTCTTTAAACGTTATATCGTCTGTTGTTACTCCTTGTCCACGGACAAAGCCTTTTGCAGCATTAGACCAATTTCCTTCATCATCCATGGCAATTTTCTTTGCAGGTCCTTTAGCTTCTTCTTGAATATCTGCTTGTTTATCAGCCAAACCAGTCACTTCAACAGCTAAACGTCTGGGTGTTGAGAATGCCTTTATTTCGTCAAATGATAACCGTTGCTCTGTTAAAAAGTCACCTACACGTTTAGCCAATTGATTTTGGCTAGGTGTAACAACATGAGCAGGAATTTCTTCTAACCCAATTTCTAATAAAAAGGAATGTGTCATCTTATTTATCCTCCTTTAATAATTTACTACGAAGTTTTTCATCTTTTAGTAATGGGTAGCCTAATTTTTTACGCTCCTGTACGAAAACTTTAGCAATTGATTTAGCCATATTTCTAATTCTTGCTAAATATCCAGCACGTTCAGTAACAGAAACGGCTCCTCGAGCATCTAATAAATTAAATGTATGACTACATTTTAAAACATAATCGTATGCCGGATGAACTAACCCATTGGCAATCTGTTTTTTGGCTTCTGTTTCATATACATCAAACAAATTAAATAACATTTCTTGATTGCTTTCTTCAAATGAATATTTAGAATTTTCATATTCTGGTTCTTTAAATATGTCGCCGTACATGACCCCATCAGCCCATTCAAGATCATAAACACTCTCAACATCTTGAATATATGAAGAAAGGCGCTCTAAACCATAAGTAACTTCACTAGTGACGGGATGTACCTCTAATCCACCAACCTGTTGGAAATAAGTAAATTGTGTAACTTCCATACCATCAAGCCAAACTTCCCAGCCAACACCAGCACAACCCATTGATGGGTTTTCCCAGTTGTCTTCAACAAATCGAATATCATGTTCAGCTGGATCAATACCTAATGCACGCAAACTATCCAAATATAAATCTTGAATATTTGCAGGAGATGGTTTCATCACAACTTGAAATTGATGATGTTGGTACAAACGATTGGGATTTTCGCCATAACGACCATCTGCAGGACGTCTTGAAGGTTCAACGTATGCAGCATTCCATGGTTCTGGTCCAATTGCACGTAAAAATGTGTAAGGGCTCATAGTTCCAGCACCTTTTTCTGTATCATAAGCCTCCATTAACATACAACCCTGATCAGCCCAGAATTTTTGTAATGTCATAATAATATCTTGAACAGCTAACTTTTTTGACATAGTATTCCTCCTTATTTTTAAGCACAAAAAAACCTATGCAGTCTTATAGACCACATAGGGACGATTTTAATATCGCGGTTCCACCCTACTTCTGGTTCAATTCAACCAGCAGCTTCATTAACAAAGGACTCCGAAAATGCCAATAAAAATAATTAATTACTTAGCTTGCACTAATCCTAAGTTCGCTTTAATAACTATTCTTACCCTTTTTCATCATAATCCCGCTATTTATTTCTCTATAATCATAGTTTAGAAATAAGTATTTGTCAATTATATTTCAGTATTTTTCTTTAATGAGACTGGCCAAGAACTGATTCCATCGATAAATTTTTTACTTTTCAAATTTAATCCAACACTATTATCATAAATAACATCAATAATACGACGTAATTCCTTTTTGGTACTCTCAGCAACCTTGATTGAATTTAATTTATCAAGATTCACTACAGAAAATTGTCTCAAATAAAAAATTGTTTTTTGAGTAGCATGAAGTCGATTATTATCAAGATACCAATGTTTAGAACACAGTAGCCCACCGTAAGATTCTGAATAATCAAATTCTCCCTGCGTTTCGCCACCAACTGCACAGACCTGCAATTGAGGCTGTACACCAAAAACTGTTAATAGCTGAATTTCAATAATATTTGTAATAATTTCTGGATCAAATTCTTCGTTAATCAATCGAATTGCTGTCACAACTTTTCGGTACCAAACAGAGATGGGTTCGTTATCTTTGAATGCAGCATCAATTAAACTAAAAATATAAATGGTATAAGCATTACTGATTATATCCTGTGAAATCGTTTGAAATTGTTCAAACTCTTTAGCAGTATTAATAAATGATAATCCGTTGTCATTTATACTCCCACTGTAAGTTCCGATTGTAAATGGTAGTAAAGCAGCAGATAATTTGAATCCTCGTTTTCTAGCACCTTTAATAAAAAACATTTTTTTACCATAACGATCGGTTAAAAATTTCACTAAAAGATCACGTTCTTTATATTCTTTACGATAAAGTAAAATCCCTTCAAAATCTGCATTATTCTGAACGATACTATGCATCCCCTTTCCATGAGCAAATAAAAATCGGAACAAAAATTATCTTGTTCCGATCATTAGTTACTTCTTAATAGTCATCTTCACGGTAACCAAATGCTTTTAAATCAGTCTGTTTATCTCGCCAATTTTTTTGAACTTTAACCCAAAGTTCCAAATAAACGCGATCACCAAGCATCGTTTCGATATCTTTTCTAGCTTTAACACCGATATCTTTTAACATTTTACCACCTTTACCAATAATAATACCTTTTTGCGTTGGACGTTCAACGATAATTGTTGCAGAAATGTGCAATTTTTCTTCGTCCTCTTTTTTTATATCTTCAACCAAAACGGCAACTGAGTGAGGAACTTCTTCTCGTGTTAATTGTAAAACTTTTTCACGAATTAGTTCACCCATAACAAAACGTTCTGGATGATCTGTAATTTGATCTTCTGGGTAAAACTGGGGTCCTTCAGGTAATTCACTAATTAATGAATCAACAAGCTCATCGACGTTATTTCCTTTAAGTGCTGAAATTGGGAAAACTTCTTTATAGTCCAAAGATTCTCGATACGTTTCCACAATAGCTAATATTTCATCAGGGTGAATTTGGTCAATTTTATTAATAACCAAATAAATTGGTTTCTTAGTATCTTTTAATCGATCAATAATAAAATTATCTCCTGGTCCACGTTTTTCTGTTGCATTAACCATAAATAAAATAGCATCAACTTCACCAAGTGTTGAAAGTGCTGATTTGACCATAAAATCACCTAAACGACTCTTTGGTTTATGAACACCAGGTGTATCAATAAAGACAATTTGTGCATCATCTGTTGTATAAATACCTTGAATTTTATTTCTGGTCGTTTGTGCCTTATCACTCATAATAGCAATTTTTTGACCCATAACATTGTTTAAAAATGTTGATTTTCCAACATTTGGTCGTCCTAAAATTGCCACAAATCCTGAATGAAACTTTTTATTTTGCATTAATTAATTCTCCTCTTATTTATGTACCTTTTATTATAATTGACTAATCAAAAACTAATTCTAACAGTTGTGGGATAAAAATAAGACATCCAACAATCATCGCAAATAGTGCCGAAAGTAAGACAGCAGCAGCTGACATATCTTTAACTTTTTTTGCAATCTCATTATATTTATGACCAGTTGTCAGATCAACCAGATTCTCTATAACTGTGTTCCAAACTTCATTAATAATAACCATACTAATGCTAAGAGCTAGCCATAGCCACTCTGTTTCAGAAATTTGAAAAATTGCCGCACAAATAGATACTAGTATCATCATGGCTACATGTTTTTTCATATTTCTTTCTTCTTTAAAAACCGTAACAAGGCCATCTAGAGAATGTCCTAGTGACAACAAAAATGTTCGATTTTTTTTAACTTGGCGCTTATCGTTTAAGGCCATAAGCATCTAATATCTCTGTTTGTAATCCAAACATTTCTTTTTCATCTTCAGGTTCCATATGATCGTAACCATTTAGGTGTAAGAACCCATGGACTGTCAAAAATCCCAATTCACGTTCATAAGAATGACCATAATCAACTGCTTGTTCAGCAACTTTTTCAGTTGAAATCATGATATCACCGATATTTTTAGCAATTTCAGGCATATCCATACCTTCATCATCAGGAAAAATAATTGGCATATCATCTCCATCTTCTTCGATTGCGAAGCTGATGACGTCAGTTGGTCTATCTACATTTCGATATTCACGATTAATTTTGTGAATTTCTTCATTATTCATTAAAGTAACTGACATTTCTGTTTCATCAGGTAATTTTATTTTCTTACCCGCAAAATTAAGAATTTCTTTAATTAATGTTATATTTTTTTCTGGTTCTGCCTTAGTGTGGTCAAAAATTTCTAAATCCATAATAACCCTCTTTAAATTCGTTTTATATGTCCCAAAGTTACTCAACTCAAATAATAGCATAAAAAAAAAGGAACTACAATTCAAGTTGAATTGTAATTCCTTTTTCGCTAATTTAATAATGATTTAACTGTCTCACTTATAACCTTACCATCAGCGCGTCCCTTAAGTTTAGGAATAACCGCACCCATGACTTTTCCAAAATCAGCTTTTGATGTTGCACCAACTTGTGAAATAACTTCTTTCACGACATCAGTAACTTCTTCAGCTGATAATTGTTCAGGTAAATATTTTTCGACAATTTTTATTTCCATATCAAGATTTTCTAAAAGATCATCTCGACCGGCATCTTTGAATTCTGCATAAGATTCTTTGCGTTGTTTTAACTCGCGAGCCAATAAAACAGTTTCATCATCAACTGATAAATCATGACCTGCTTTAATTTCTTCGTTTGTAACAGCTGCTTTAAGCATTCTTACAGTACTTAAAGTTTGTTTGTCTTTTGCTTTCATCGCTTGTTTTAAATCGTTATTAAGTGTTTCTAATAGACTCAACGTGATTCCTCCCTAGACTAGAAGCGTTTCTTAGTTGTTTTACGCTTTCTTGCTGCTTCGGATTTCTTCTTACGTTTCACACTTGGCTTTTCATAGAATTCGCGTTTACGGTATTCTTGTAATGTACCTGTTTTAGAAACGGAACGTTTAAAGCGACGAAGAGCATCATCGAGAGATTCGTTTTTACGTACGACTGTCTTTGACATAGATATCCCTCCCTCCGAGCTTGAATGTAACCGTCTTTTTATGCATTAAGTTGCATCGTCGAACTGTCCTTGTTCATTATAACTAAAGTCTTTATCGCCGTCAATAAATCTTTTATAAAATATTTGAGATAATACAAAAAATATACTTTTTTTTAACAAATTAAGCATAAATCAATTGATCTAAATCAATAAACAGCTTTAATTTAACCCAAGTTCCGTTAATAGATTAGGATTAAAGGTATTTTCTTTAAACATCAAAATTTCTTTTTGATATGGTGATTGTTGATTTTTTTTATCTACACCTACATATGGTGTTTCTAATATTTTAGGTACCTTACTAAATCTTTCGTCATGTACAATACTATTTAATGCATCAAACCCAATTTCACCAAAGCCAATATTAGCATGTCTATCTTTATGACTTCCTTGAACATTTTTTGAATCGTTAATATGAAAGACTTTCAATCGATCAATTCCAATAATATCATCAAACTTTTCTATAACAGATTCAAAGTCATCTTTAATATTATATCCAGCATCACTAGTATGACATGTATCAAACGTAACAGATAATTTATCATTCAACTTCACACCATCAATCATTTGTGCAATCTGTTCAAATGTTCGTCCAACCTCTGTACCCTTGCCCGCCATTGTTTCAATAGCAATTTGAATTTTTTGGTCTGAAGTCAAAACTTCGTTTAATCCTTCAATGATATGTTTAATTGCAGCTTCATCTCCCGCACCTACATGAGCACCAGGATGGAGAGTCATTTGAGTAGCACCTAATGCTTCGGCCCTATCTATTTCAGCTTTCAAAAAATTGATTGCAAATGTAAAATTCTCTGGTTTAACTGTATTTCCTAAATTGATAATATAAGGGGCATGAACAACTATATCACTTAATCCATGTTCCACCATAAAGGCTTTACCTTTTGGAATATTCATCTCTGAAATATCTTTTCGCCTTGTATTTTGAGGTGCTCCCGTATAAATCATAAATGTACTTGCTCCATTATTCGAAGCCTCTTCGGCGGAACCAAGTAACATATCTTTTCCCTTCATACTAACATGTGATCCTATCAACATTATCCTTACCCCTTTTCGCATTTTAACTTGATTGTATTATAACATTGATTATAAAAAAAGATTTAGAATACTCACCTGACAGGAAGTTTTCTAAATCTTTTATATTTAAATTAAATCAACAAAATGAGCTCTAAATTTATAGTGTAAATGTGATCCTATTAAGAGGAACATTAATGTGATTGACCAAAATAGTAATAGTTGTGTTGGATTATTAAAAAACCAACCTTCGCTCAAGAAAGTTTCTCTAAACCCTGCGACTAAATAGTTAAACGGATTTATTTGTAGAATTCTAACAAAAACTTTAGGAAAACTACCAGAATTTAAATTGAATAAAATACCTGACATGTAAAATAAAACCCTCATAATCGATTGGAGTGCTATATAGTAATCACGAGCTAAAATTGAGATGGTTGAATTAAAAATACCGAAAGCAAATAAAAATGCAATCATACAGATAAAATAATAAATGTACTGTAACCAATACAAAGTGGGCGTTACACCTGATAATAATAAAACAATAATACTAAAACCGAACATAACCCAATACGCAGTCATTTGACTGACCATACGAATTGTTGGTAGTACGCTAACTGGAAATTTCATTTTAGCAACTAATCCAACTTTTTCATAAACACTACGAGACATACCAAGTACACTAGAATTCATAAACAACCATGGGGCGATACCCACCATCATCCAAGCAAAATAATTAACCCCATCTATCTGTTGTCCAGCGTGCAAGGCAACACCGAAAACAAGATAGTAAATACCAATTTGAATCATTGGGTTTAAAAACTCCCATGCAATTCCTAAATAATGACTTTGGTAACTTGCTCGATCTTCATATTTTGAAACTCGAAATATAATTGGTAAATTTTCAAATTGTTCTTTTATAATTGAAATAACTTTTTTCAATGTATTGACGCTCCTTATTTAAGTAAAATAATAATCTAGAACACGCTCTGTCGCATGCCCATCATTAGATGTATTCCATAATAAATTAAATGTTGCTAATTGTCTATCACTATTTTTGAATTCTTTATAAGTAGCAACTAGTTCACTCATTGTTTGCACAATCGGTCCTGGTACCCAGTTATTAAAATCCGATTGAATCCCAATACTACTTTCATAATTCTTTAAATCAAAACAATAGAATAAAACTCGTTCAGCGTTTGGCAATAAACTGAAATCAAAAATAACCGATGAATAATCTGTAATTAAACAATTTGTGATGACCAACAATTCTCCAGTTGTGTATTCATCCACCCATAAAATATCATTATTCTTAGATAATAATTTTTTAAAGGCAAGCTCTTTGTCCTTTAAATGCGGATGTAATTTAATAATTAACTTAGTTTCATCATTTAATAATTCTTGAATATTAGAAAAATCATCTGGTATTTCTAATATAACTTCCCCATTTATATCTTCTCTATATGTTGGTGCGTATAAAATGATTTTTTTCTTAATTAAGTCTGGGTGGCTACTAAAAATATTTTTTTTTGTTAATTTTATCCAATTGCTATCTTTAAATTTATCTGTAGCAGGGTATCCAAGTTCTAAAATGTGATTATCAGAAACATGATAACTTTTCTTAAATACTGACCCCATTTTAGCTGACGCTACAATAAAATCATCAAATTGATTATAGACAGATTGAAATCGTTTTTTATCTTCAGCTGATCGATCAGCTGTCTTAGGCTCATCCCAACCAAACGATTTAATTGCCCCATTTGCATGCCAAAGTTGAACAATTTTGGTTGTTTTTTTTGTATGCATTGTGGCTAAAAAAGCAAAATAATTATCGACAAAAATTAAGTTACTCTTAGAAATCAGAGGGATTAAATTTAATACGAAAGAAATATTTTCAGTAAATATTTTGGTTTCAATATTTAAGTCTTCGATATTCTTAATTTCTAACTTCATAGAAGGTCGATAAAAAATGATTAAATGTTGATTATTATCTAAACATCTTTGATTTAATTTCCGAATGAAGTCACTATTACCACCGAAACTCATTAAATAGCTGATATTAGTACTTTTTTTAGAGAAATTCAGTAACGAAAATAGTCTGATGAGAAATAAGTAGATTATCTTTTTAATTTGCATAACTTATTAATCCTTTAGTTTTATTTATAATGCTTGCTCATAAAAACGTCCCCATATCTGAACGTTTTCTGAGATACTAACAAATGCGACCGGGTCTGACTCTTCCATTGCATCATGTAATTCATTTTGTTCATATCTCGAAATAACGGTAATTAAAAGTGTCTTATCATCATGATGATAAGCACCCTCAACATCGTTAACAATTGTGATTCCACGACGCATATGATTTTGTATTGAATCAATCACACTCTTAGGACGACTCGTCACAATCATAACTTGCATTTTTTGTTGTCTTGTATAAACCATATCCATGACTCTAGCATTAACAAATAATCCCAATGCAGAATAAAAAGCATATGGCCAACCATAAATAAAACCGGCTGCTAGAACAATAAAAGCATTAAAAATAATATTAATAGTTCCAATACTTTTACCTGTTTTCTTTTTAATTGTTAAGCCAATAATATCTAATCCACCAGTTGAAATTCCATTTCTAAGCGCTAATCCAGTACCAAATCCATTAACAGCTCCACCAAATATCGCGCAAATAATAGGATCCGTTGTTAACGTTACTGGCGTAATTGCTTTGATCATAATACTTGAAAATACAACTGCTAGAAAAGTAAACACAGTAAAACGGTGACCAATTTTATTCCAAGCCAAAATGAACATTGGTACATTTAAAAGAAATAAGAGTAACGCAGTCGATATTTGAAATGGTGCATATCGACTAAGGAGGGTTGCTACTAATTGCGCTAACCCCGTAATACCAGAGGCATATATTTTTCCTGGTGTCCAAAAAAAGTTCATCGCAACCGAAACTAATATCGCATATATAAATGCTGTTGAAGCTTTGGCCGCGTATGAATGTTTCTTAAAAATTTGTTGCAGATCGTCCATGATCAAAAAACCTCACATTTCATTTTAACAAGTTACGAATATTATACCATTCATTACGGTCAGATACAGTTAGACATTTACTTATCAAGTAAATCTTAATCTATACAAAAAGAGTCTTTTCAAAATTCATTCGAAAAGACTCTTTTAACTTATTTAGATTTCCAGACAGATTGTTTAAATTGATTCCGTCCACCGTTTTCTTCCATAGCAAATCTTCTTGGATTCTTTTTATAAAACTCTTGATGATAATCCTCAGCAGCATAAAATGGACCTGCATCTTCTATAGTTGTAACAATTGGTTCTTTGAATCTATGACTATCAATCAATAGTTGTCTTGAAGTTTCCGCAATTTTTCTTTGCTCATCATTTAGTGTATAAATCACTGGGCGATATGAACTACCCCTATCTTGAAATTGCCCCATCGCATCAGTTGGATCTGTTTGTTGCCAATATATCTCAACAAGCTGAGCGTAATTAATTTTTTTAGGGTCAAATGTTATCTCAACTGCCTCAGTATGCCCCGTTGTTTCAGATACAACATCTTCATATGTTGGATTTTTAGTGTGTCCTCCTGTATATCCAGATACGACATTTAAAATTCCTGCTTGTTCTTCAAACGGTTCAACCATGCACCAAAAACAACCACCAGCGAATATTGCTTTTTCACTCATTATCATCATTCCCCCTCTTAATATATGATAATAATAAATCACTTAACATAATATTGATATTTTTATGCCTAAAAAAGACTAATGAGTTTAATCATTAGTCTTTTAAACGTCTATTTTAATTTATTTTCTTCAACTTTTAACGATAATTCATCTAATTGCTTACTTGCAACTAGACTAGGCGCATTCGTCAATGGCTCTGATGCTTTTGAATTTTTAGGGAACGCGATAACTTCGCGAATGTTATCTTTCTTTGCCAATAACATAGCAAATCTGTCTAACCCAATAGCCAATCCACCATGTGGTGGGAATCCATAATCAAGTGCATCTAGGAAAAATCCAAATTGTTCTTCCGCACTTTCTTTAGTAAATCCTAAAGCCTTAAACATTTTTTCTTGAATATCGCGTTTATGAATACGGATTGACCCACCACCCAATTCATAACCATTCAAAATAATATCATAACTTTGTGCATGTGCTTCATGTGGATTTTCATCAAGTAAATGAATATCTTCTTCATTTGGCATAGTAAAAGGATGATGCGCAGCAATAAATTTGTCAAAGTCTTCACTGTATTCAAATAATGGCCAATCAACAACCCAAAGGAAGGCGAATCTATTTTCATCAATCATATCCATCTCTTTGGCAATATCATTACGTAAGTAACCTAATGATGCACGAACAACACTTGCTTTGTCAGCAACAAACAAAATTAAATCTCCGACATTTGCACCAGCAGCTTCTTTAATTGCATCAACATGGTCATTTAAAAATTTAGCAATTGGGCCACTAAATCCTTCTTCAGTTACTTTTACCCAAGCTAACCCTTTAGCACCAAAACGTTCAATATAAGCCGTTTTAGCATCAATCGCTTTGCGTGAATACTTATCGGCACCACCAGGAATCGCAATAGCATTAACAAGTCCACCATTGTTTAAAGTATTAGTAAATACTTTAAAATCAATATCTTTAACTGCAGCAGACATATCTTTTAATTCCATATCAAATCTAATATCCGGTTTTTCAGAACCATATCTTGCCATTGATTCATTCCAAGTCATACGTTGTAATGGTAATTCGAGGTCAATATTTAAAGTATCTTTCATTACACGTTTTAATAAACCTTCTGTTAAATCTTGAATTTCTTCAGCAGACATAAATGATGTTTCTAAATCTATTTGCGTAAATTCAGGTTGACGGTCACCACGCAAATCTTCGTCTCTAAAACAACGAGCAATTTGGTAGTAACGATCAAATCCGGCATTCATCAATAATTGCTTAAATAATTGAGGTGATTGTGGTAATGCATAAAAATGCCCAGGATAGACACGGGAAGGTACAAGATAGTCACGAGCCCCTTCAGGTGTTGATTTTGTTAAATATGGTGTTTCAATATCAATAAAATTTTGATTATCTAAGTAGCTGTGAACAGATTGTGTAATACGGCTACGAATCATTAATGATTTTTGCATTTCAGGACGACGTAAGTCTAAATAACGATATTTTAATCTTGTATCATCTACAACATTAATATCATCTTGTATTTCAAATGGCGGTGTTTTTGCTTTATTCAAAATAACTGCATTATGAACTTCAACTTCAATCTTACCCGTTTTCATTCTTGGGTTGATTGCTTTAGCATCCCGTTGTGTCACTTTTCCTGCAACCTCAACAACAAATTCATTACGTAACTCTTCAGCAATCTTTAAAGCTTCGGAATCAAATTCTTGACTAAAAACCAGTTGAACAATGCCCTCACGATCACGTAAATCAATAAAAATTAAATTTCCTAAATCGCGTCTTTTTTGTACCCATCCCTTTAATGTAACTGTTTGACCAATAAAAGTTTCATCAACTAAACCATTGTATGTTGTTCTTTTCATTCTCCATCAGCCTCCATTTCTAATTTTAATGCCTTTTCATATACTTTCGAAAAATCAGTATATACATCTTCTAATTTTAATATAATTTCTTGACTTGTTTTCATATTTTTAAAATTCAAAGTTTGTGTTTCTAGTTCGCTCTCACCTAAAGTCATAACAAAATGAGCATTCATACGATTAGCAGATTTAAATTGACCTTTTGGTTTACGATTTAAATAATCTCTTTCAATTGAATAACCTGCCTTACGCATTGATTGCACGAGTTTTAGTGTTTCAGTATTCGTTTCTTCACCAATACCAACAACATAAACATCTAAACTTTGTTCAACGGGTAATTTTGCATCTTCAGCTTCAAGAACTAATAATAATCTTTCAATCCCCAAGCCAAAACCAATCCCTGGTGTTTCAGGACCACCTAATTGCTCAACAAGGCCATTATATCGTCCACCAGCACAAATGGTCGTAAATTTCCCACCAAATGCTTTTGAATCAGACATAATTTCGAAAATGGTATGGTTATAATAATCAAGTCCACGAACCATTGTTGAATCAACTTCATATGGAATTTCCAATGCATCAAGTAACACTTTTACTTGGTTAAAATGAGCCTGTGACTCTTCACTAAGGTAATCTAGAATTGATGGTGCATTTTTAACAATTTCTTGATCACCTTTATCTTTACTATCCAAAACGCGTAGTGGATTTTTTTCTAAACGTGCTTTTGAATCATCACTTAATTGATCAGCGAAGGGACGTAAATATGCAACTAATGCGTCACGATAATTATCACGACTATCATTATCTCCCAAAGTATTAATAGCTAATTTTAAATTTGTTAATCCAAATTTTGATAAGAAATCAATTGCCATTGCCATAACTTCAACATCAAGTGTTGGATTATCAACCCCAAAGGCTTCAACTCCAATTTGATGAAATTGACGTAAGCGTCCAGATTGAGGTCTTTCATAACGAAACATTGGTCCAATATAATACGTTTTAAATGGCTTTTGAATTTCTGGGCCATAAAGTTTATTTTCAACATACGCTCTAACAACTCCAGCTGTTCCTTCAGGACGAAGTGTTATATGGCGGTCACCTTTATCTTTAAAATCATACATTTCTTTAGTTACAATATCAGAAGTATCACCTGAAGTTCTTGAAAAAACCTCAAAATGTTCAAAAAGTGGTGTTCTAATTTCATCATATTGGTAACTTGAGAATATATTTCTAGCGGTTTCTTCAATATATTGCCATTTTTTTGAATCTGCTGGGATTATATCTGCTGTTCCTTTGGGACGTTGAAATTTCATTATAAATCCTCCTATTTGTGGCATTATATACAAAAAAGCACCCTCATCTAAATACGACAAGGGTGCTTTTGCACGGTACCACCTTAATTTTTTACTAATAGCTTAACGCAACTTAAACGACATGTGATTTAACCACACGCACCTCAAAAGTGTCTTTCGGTTAGCAAAAATGGTGAATATTTCAGCAAATTATTCACTCTCTATACAATTTAACTAACCTAATTTCTTTTTCATCGGTTTTAATATTTTATTAATTATAAAGTTACTCGAGTAACTCTCTAAAGTCAAGTACAGCTTAACTTACAATATTATTAAATTTGATTCTTACTATTGAACAAATATTTGGTATACTAATATTTAGATTCAATATCTATAGTTAAAGGAGTACATAAATGTCAACAAATAGAAAACATGGATTCAGCATAAACTGGCCAAGAGTCATTTTATTAATCATCATTTTTTGTACCCTATGTTTAGGTATTGTAAAAACGACAACTTATTTAAAAGAAACCGTTGTTACATCTGACAATATTAATGTACGTACCGGACCAAGTACGTCAAATAAAGTGTTAGACACTCTTAAGAAAGGTGAGCGTATTACAATTATTCGAGAAAAAAATAATTGGTCATACGTAAGTTTGCCAAATACTAAAAAAGGTTGGGTAGCAAACTGGATTCTTTCTAAAAAAAATGCCAAAGTGACTAAATTATCTGAAGCAACGATTGTTTTAGATCCCGGACATGGCGGTAACGATTCAGGTGCACTTTCAATCAAAGATAAACAAGAAAAAATCTACACGCTTCAAATTGTAAAAAAAGTAGCTTATCTTCTTAAGAAACGTGGCGCCAATGTGATTTTAACACGAGACTCTGATTCGTATGTAGATTTAGCCCCACGCGCTAAACTTGCAGAATCAAATAATGCAGATGCATTTATTAGTTTCCATTTTGATTCATCGCCTAATGATGATGAAGCAACTGGTTTAACAAGTTACTACTATAATAAGACAGCTGATTTAGCACTTGCAAATTCAATAAATGCCGAATTAAACGATACCGGTCTTGATAATCGTGGAACGGAATTTGGCGATTTTCTTGTTCTAAGAGATAATACACAACCATCCGTCTTACTAGAATTAGGGTACATTAATACAAAATATGACTTTAAGTTAATCCAAAGTAGCAGCTTTCAAGAAAAAACAGCAAAATCAGTCGTTGAAGGTTTAACAAATTATATCCAAAATAAATAAGACAATGCTTAACTATCATTGTCTTATTTTTGTATTAAATCAATTAATTTCAATACACGCTTATCTGGTTTTTCAACTGTTGAAATCATTTGATCAAAATCAAATAAATATCCCTTCATACCTGCATTATGCCCTGCAGCAATATCCAACTCCCGATCACCAATCATTGCTGCTTTCTGGTAATCAACTGCATTTTTTTCTGCAAGATAATTAAGTGACGCTGGATTAGGTTTCCTTGGAAATTTTTGATCTGAAGTAACAAAATCTGAAAACAAATGAATAATATTTGTTTCCCTAAGCATATCAATTGCGCTTTGATCCCTATGGGTTAATAAAAAGTTTTGTCCACCATTATCAACCACCCATTTACAAACTTCTTTTGCACCAGGAAATAATTTTGCATTTTTTTGACTCTGTCTTTCTAAATCATCATAGCTTACCCTCAATTGTTCAACATCTAAATTCAAATTTGTTTCTTGATAAATTTGAATTGCTTGTCTAACAGATTTTTCTCGCATAATTTTATAAATTTCTGTTCTAGTCGCAATTACATTTTGTAAACGTAACGCTTCTTGAAATGCCTTAACCATCTCAGGATAAGTATCAAAAAGCGTCCCATCAAAGTCCCAAAAATAATTATTTATCATTTTATACCCTCCAAATATTCTTTACACCAAAAAGATGTATTAGAGTTGATTCTAATACATCCTTTATTTTTTCTCTGTATCAAAAATAATTGTTACTGGTCCATCATTTATAAGTTCAACATCCATATCTGCTCCAAATTGACCTGGTTTAACAATAGTTACTATTTCAGCCAATTTTTGATTAAATTCATCATAATGTTCCTCAGCTAAATTAGGTTCTTCAGAATCTGTAAAGCTTGGTCTATTCCCTTTTTTTGTTGACGCGTACAAAGTAAATTGTGAAACAGATAGAATTTCTCCATTTATTTCTTGAATACTTAAATTCATTTTTCCCATATCATCTTCAAATAATCTGGAATTAGAGATTTTTTTTACCATATAATCTATCTCAGTAGATGTATCACCCGTCTTAAATCCCACCAATAAAAGATATCCTACATTAATCTGATTTAATACCTGACCATTTACCGAAACACTAGCCTTTTTAACACGTTGAACAACAATTTTCACTTCTTTAGTACCTCCATTAGAAAATTAATGAATTTTCCTTTTAACAGCATAAACGTCTTCAACACTTTTCAAAGTTTCCATAATTCTTTCTAATTGAACAATATCTTTTACGCCAACTGAAACATCCATTGTCGCAATTTTATTATTATCAACACGGCCATTAACTGAGCTTAATTGCTTAGTTGTATTATTCAATGATTGTAAAATATCATTCAAAAGTCCAGAACGATTGTACCCTTGGATTTCCAAATCAGATTGATAATTAGATTTATCATCCATGGTTTTATCCCATTTAACACTAATAATTCTTTCCCCGGACTCTTCAGCTTTAATAACATTAGGACATTCAGTTCTATGAACTGAAACACCACGCCCCTTTGTAATATAACCAATAATGTCATCTCCTGGAATAGGATTACAGCAATGACTTAATCGAACAAGTAAGTTATCGACGCCATCAATTACAACACCACCATCATGGCTACTTTTACGATTTTTTTCAGATACGTCTGGTTTTTTCATTTCTTTATGTTCTTCAAGGATTGCCTTCTGCTCATTAACTTGTCGAACTTCTTCTTCTTTAGAGCGAATATCTTCCGTTAAAGCATTGGCGACACCTAACGTTGCTACCTCTCCAAATCCAATTGCAGCATACAAGTCATCTGATTCAGACAATTGTCTTTTATCCAAAAGCTGTTTCATATTTTCTTTTGTAATGACTTTTTTAGGATCAAATCCTAAATCAATTAATTGCATCGTCAATAAATCTTCACCTTTAGCTGCATTAGCAACACGATCTTGTAGTTTGAAGAAGTGTTTAATTTTATTTCTAGCTTTATTTGTATGCACCAAATTAACCCAATCACGGCTTGGTCCTATTGAACTTTTACTAGTTAAGATATCAACAATGTCTCCATTTTTGACTTGATAATCTAATGGCACAATCTTTCCGTTAACTTTTGCACCCGTTGTATGATGTCCAATTTCAGTATGAATACTGTAGGCCATATCAAGTGGTCCTGCACCTTTGGGTAATTCAAAAACATCACCTTTAGGTGTGAATACATAAACGCGGTCACCAAAGATATCGCCTTTAACACTTTCCATAAAAGCAGAAGCATCATCAGTCTCATCTTGTAATTCAATAATTTCTTTAAACCAATTTAATTTTGTACCCGCGTCATCTTGCTGAACTTTCTCTTTCACACCTTCTTTGTAAGCCCAATGTGCTGCTACACCAAATTCAGCTATTTCATGCATCTCTTTTGTTCTAATTTGAACTTCAAAAGGACGTCCCTCTGGTCCGACAACAGTCGTATGCAGAGACTGGTACAAGTTAGCCTTTGGAATCGCAATATAGTCTTTAAATCTTCCAGGCATTGGTTTCCATCTAGAATGTATTGCCCCAAGTACCGCATAACAATCTTTAATTGATCCAACAATTACTCTAACAGCTAGGAGGTCATAAATTTGAGAGAATTGTTTATGTTGGTCTTTCATCTTTTTATAGACAGAATACAAATGCTTTGGTCGCCCATAAATTTCGCTTGAAACTTTTAAATCACTAATGGAAACTTTTATTTCTTCAATAGCTCCAGAAATATAAGCCTCACGTTCTTCACGTTTAGAATTCATCAAATGAACAATTCGATAGTATTGTTGGGGGTTCAGATAACGTAATGAACTATCTTCTAATTCCCACTTAATCGTACTAATACCTAAACGGTCTGCCAATGGTGCATATATTTCTAACGTTTCATTTGCAATTCGTCGTTGCTTATCTGGACGTAAGTGTTTTAACGTCCGCATATTATGTAACCTATCTGCTAATTTCACAATAATAACACGTAAATCTTTAGACATCGCTAACAATAATTTACGATGATTTTCAGCTAATTGCTCTTGATGAGATTTATATTGAATTTGACCTAATTTTGTTACACCATCGACAATTACTTGCACATCTTTACCAAAAAGTTCGCCTACATCACCTAAAGTAACTGGTGTGTCTTCAACAACATCATGTAAAAATCCTGCACTAACAGTCTCCGGATCCATTTTTAATTCTGCAAGAATACCAGCAACTTGTATTGGGTGCATTATATATGGTTCGCCAGACTTACGATATTGATTCTTATGAACATAGGTAGCAAAATCACATGCTTTTTGTACAAATGCAACATGTTCTTCATTCATATAGCTTTCAACGATTTCCAAAACGTCTCTAGCACTCCACATTTCTTCTTTTGTCATATCTACACACCTCTTTTTATATAAAATAAAAATACGCGATTCCATAATGCAGTCCGCGTACTCATGTATTCATAAAGTATTTGTATTATTTTTTTGAAATTCCCCATGTTAATAATGATAAACAAAGATAAATAATTGCAAAAAAGATAGTGATACTTTGAAATAAATGGCACAACACACCTATTGCAAAAATAACTGGAAAGAAAAAGTTAAAAATCAAACTATGATCATTTCTACCAATAATAACACCAATAATGATAGAAAAAATGACATTTACTATAAATAAAGAAACACCAATTTTTATAACATCGTTTGCATTAACTAAGGTCAGTACCATCGGGACCACAATTCCGATGGCAATACTTACCGTTAAGTACCATGCAGCTGTTATGCTTAGAAAATTTTTCAAAAATATTTCCTCATTTCGTTTTCTCATGCCTTACTTAACTTAATTCACTAACAAATGAAAGGCTCGCTAATAAGTATAACGGAGCAGTCTCTGCACGTAAAATTCTAGGTCCTAAGCCTACCTTTTGATAACCAGCTGTAGCTAACTTATCAATTTCTGATTTTGAAATACCACCCTCTGAACCAAATACCGCAATCATATTTTGATTAGGTTCAATCAAATCAAATGATTTTTTTAGTTGGCTAACCTCACCTTGTTTAGCAGATTCTTCATATGCAACAATCTGAATATCATAAGATTGTTGAAATATCTCATCAATTTTTTTAGCGTATGAAATCGTTGGAATTTTAGTTCGATGTGCTTGTTCTGCAGCACCCTTAGCAATTTTTTTTAAACGTTCAATTTTTTTAGCCTGCTTTTTTTGATCCCATTTTGCAATAGAAAAATCACTATTAAAAAATATAAAATGGGCAGCCCCCATTTCTGTACCTTTTTGTACAATCCAGTCTGCCTTATCTTTTTTTGAAAGAGCCGACGCAATTGTTACTTCTACTGGCAACTCAACTAATGTTTCTACTGTCTTTTGATAATCAAAAGTAGCTGAACTTTCAGTAACCTGTTTCATCTTTGCAACAACAACCTCTGTTGATTGCTTAACGAGTTCAACTTGATCACCAACAGCCAAACGCATAACTTTAATTGCATGATGAAAATCCTCATCTGTTAAAATTAACTCATCAGATTTCAAAAAATATCTCTGCATCTTTACTACCTAACCTTCCAAATCCATTTTAACTGCAATAATTGAGAACCAGTCACCCATATTTAAAATCTGTTGTATTTCAAATCCACCAGTTACCAGTGACTCCTTGATTAAATCGACTTTATCTGCAATAATCCCAGATGTCACAAAATGGCCACCTGGATTTAAATTTCTTCTAGCTTGCGGAATTAACGGTACAATAATTTCGGACAAAATATTAGCCACAATTAAATCAACCTTATTATCAATACCATTTAGTAAATCATTAGCTGCTACATGTATCTGATTTGCAATTGGATTTAAGTTGAAATTTAATACGGCAGCATCTACTGCAATATCGTCCAAATCATACGCATCAATATGACCAACACCAAGATGTTTTGCAGCAATACTTAAAACACCTGAACCTGTTCCAACATCAATCATAGATTCATTTCCACGTATTACTTGCTCTAGTGCTACCAAAGCTAGCCGGGTTGTGGGATGTGTTCCTGTACCGAATGCTTTACCAGGGTCTAAACGTATCACTTTTTCATCAGGTTGGACCACCTGATATTTCTCCCAACTTGGTACTATTGTTAGGAATCGGGTAACTCTAACCGGATGGTAGTATTGTTGCCATTCCAATCCCCAACCTTGGTCATCCACTTCATTCAATTCAATCAGACCACGTCCCGGATTAAGTCCAAAATCAGCTAATTGATTAACCCTACTCTGTATAGTTGGCAATATTTCAGGAATAAAAATAGTTTCAGGGAAAAAGGCAGAAATCTTTGCTCCATCATTTTGGTGCTCAACTGATGTAAAATCGTTCCCGTCTAAATTATCCTGCATTAATTTTTCAAAATCTTTTGAATCATCAATTTGGACACCTTCAGCACCACTTTCAATTAAAATATTAGAAACCGCTTCTACAGCTTCACTACTTGTTGAGATACTTACTTCTGTCCATTTCAAATTGAAATCCTCCTAAAATTTTGGATAAATTAATCGCATACTTTTTTCTGTACTTTGTGCTTTTTGAATTTTTTCAAAATCGCTAGCTGACCAACTTAGTTCAAAGAATTCAGCATCATCATCATTCAAAAAATCTAACAAATCACTTTGACCATTGTCTAGTACAATTTGTAAATAGTTAATAAATGCTGCTGCCTCTGAGCGTTCCCAACCCGATTTCCCTTGAAAGGGTAATGTTGTTAAATACTCTTTTTCAACTTCCTTTGAGTCAAAACGTTCTTCATCATAGAGTAATATAGCATCCCCAAATGAAATAATGGGTAATTCTGAGTTAACACCTTCAATATCAAGAATTGCTTGTTGTGACTTATTCTCAGCATAAAATGTGAGATCTACTGTAAATGTATGATCCTTTTTCTGCCAATCTAATACAATATCACCATCAAAATCAATTTTTGGTAATTCCTTCTTTAAATAATCAAACAATGTTTCTTGTGCCATACTATCACCTCATATTTTAAATAAATTTAAATTACATCAAATTTTGTTTAGTTCTCAAAGTTTATTATAAAGCATTGCATTCATTCATGCATTAATTAAAGAGGAAAACGATAACAATTTATCGCTTTTTTTGGTAAACTAAGGTTATTAAAATATTGGGGAGGTTTTATTTATGGGAAGAAAGAAAATGATTTTGGATTTAGACACTGGTATTGACGATGCATTGGCTATTGCCTATGCTCTCGCTAGTACCGAAATTGATTTAATTGGTATTGTAGGTTCTTACGGTAACCTGCAAATGCTAGCTGGTGTTCAAAACAGTTTGAACTTACTTAATTTATTAGGTGAATCAAATATTCCAGTTTATCTCGGTGAGAAACATTCAATCACGACTCAATCTTTTGATACTTTAGAAATAAGCCAAGAAATACATGGTATGAACGGTTTAGGTGACATAAAAATCCCTAAATCAAGCCAACCATACGCCTCAGAATCTGGAATCGATTTTATTATCGATTCTGCACATGAATTTCAATCAGATTTAATTATTGTGCCTACTGGTCCATTAACGAACTTATCATTAGCCATAAAAAAAGATCCTAAAATTGAAACATTAATTGGTAAAGTCGTTTTAATGGGTGGTGCTTTAACAATCCCTGGAAATGTAACTGCCGTTGCTGAAGCAAATATTAATCAAGATCCAGAAGCCGCAAATGAAGTATTCCAAAGTAAATTGCCTATTACAATGGTAGGTCTAGACGTAACACTTAAAACACTTTTAACAAAAAAAGAAACAGAGCTATGGCGTGAAATTGACAGTCCATCAAGTCGAGCTTTCGCCGATATTGTTGATTACTATATTAACGCCTATGCAAACCTAAAAACAAATTTAGACGGCTGTGCTTTGCATGACCCCTTAGCTGTTGCCGTTGCTATAGATGCATCTTTAGTCACTACTTTACCTATCAATATGAAAGTTGACACAGAAGCGCCTTTTTCTGGACGTACAATCGGTGACGAGACACGCCTAAATTCAAATCAAGCAACAACGGTTGTCGCTGTTGCCGTTGAAACCGAAAGATTCTTATCGACTTTTATGACACGTTTATCAACTTTATTTTCAAAAAATTAAATTTAACGGAGTTTACTTATGCAATATCTCGGTCCATTCATTCTTTCCATTTGGTTTATTATGACCACTATTATTTATATTTCTACATTTACGAAAAAAAAACGTCGAAAATTTTCATATAAGTCACTTTTTTTTGGCTCGTTAGCCTGGGAAAAAAATAGTCGTAACTGGCTATTGATACTGGGACTTTTTTCGCTTATTAGTTTAAATCCTATTACAGATACATTTATCTTTTTGATGATACTTGGTGGTTACATTGCTGTTACCTCATGTTTAAACTTATTCTTACATCATGGTAATCGCCGTCAAACTATTCTAATCATTATTCTTTCCTTCTTTTTAATTTTAGCAGCATTCTATCCTTTATTATCAAATTTTAAATAAGTAAAGATAGTTGCTTTAAATTAACTCAAAGACGATAATGTAAGCGTTAACTGTAATTTTAATAAACTTTATTATTCATACTACTATTTATTCAAGGGAGATCACTATGCCACATATAATCGGTGTTGATATTGGAACAACAAGCACGAAAGCAGTTTTATACGATCTTAAAGGTACCGTAATTGAATACGCTAATATTGGTTACTCACTTTATCAAGAAGAAAATGGGATGGCTGAACAAGATCCTGATGAAATTTATGCTGCTGTAACAAAAGCAATCACTGAGGTCAATAAAAAAGCGAACTTACGCCCCACTGATTTAAAAGGCGTTTCATTTTCAGCTGCCATGCACAGTTTAATTCTACTTGATAAAAATCATAAACCGTTAACTAGATCGATTACTTGGGCTGATAACAGAGCTAGCAAGTGGAGTGATGATTTAAATGAATCAGGTGTTGGTCATGAAATTTATCTCAAAACTGGAACACCTATTCATCCTATGTCACCATTATCAAAACTAATTTGGTTAAAGAATGATAAACCAGATTTATTTAATCAGGCAGCCTATTTTGTTGGTATTAAAGATTATATTTTATATCAATTATTTGATCGACTTGTTATTGATCATTCTTTAGCGTCAGCTACAGGCTTATTCAATATTTTTAATTTAGATTGGGATAAGCAAGCATTATCTGTAACTGGTGTCACACCTGAACAGTTACCAGAACTAGTTGAAACAACGTACCAACTATCCGGACTAAATACTGAATTTTCTAAAATAACTGGTATCCAACGTGATGTTCCTTTTATTGTTGGTGCAAGTGATGGTGTTCTATCAAACCTTGGTGTTAATGCTATCGAACCGGGTGTTGCGGCTGTCACAATTGGTACGAGTGGTGCCGTTAGAATGGTTATCGATCACCCTGTTACAGATCCTAAAGGTAGACTATTCTGTTATGCGCTCGCCAAAAATAAATGGGTCATTGGTGGGCCAGTTAACAATGGCGGTATCGTCTTCCGCTGGTTGCGCGATGAGATATTTACACCCGAAAAAATTACTGCTGAACAAATGAAAATTGATCCCTATGAAGTCATCACTCAAATTGCAGAAAAGGTTCCTGCCGGTTCCGATGGACTCCTCTTCCACCCCTATCTTGGTGGCGAACGGGCACCACTCTGGGATGCTAATGCTAGAGGTTCATTCTTTGGTTTAACACGTCAACATACACGTGCGCATATGGCTCGAGCTGTACTTGAAGGGATCGTTTTCAATTTAGACATGGTCATGTTAGCACTAACTGAAATTGCTGGGAAACCCACTAGAATCCAAGCAACAGGTGGTTTTGCCCAATCATCTTTATGGCGACAATTATTAGCCGATATTTTTGAACAAGAAGTTACAATTCCTGAAAGTTTTGAAAGTTCTTGTCTTGGCGCAGCTGTCTTAGGAATGCAAAGTTTACATTTAATTGCTGATCTATCTGCTGTTGAAAATATGATTGGTTCCATGCATGTCCACCAACCACAAAAAGAAAACTTTGAAGTATATCGTGAGCTATTACCTATATTTGTTCGAGTAAGTAGGTCATTAAGCGCTGAATATAAAAATATTGCTGATTTCCAGCGGAAACATTATCATCAAATCTAGTTTCATTGGGGGAAAGTTACTATGCCACTTTTAATTGTTTTTATTGGGATTCTCTTTTTACTTTTATTAATCATTAAATTTAAATTAAATACATTTGTTTCATTAATTATCACATCATTTGTTGTTGCCATTGGATTAGGGATGCCTTTAGATAAAATCACGACTTCTATCGAAAATGGTATTGGTAGTCAATTAGGTCATTTATCCTTAGTCTTCGGTTTTGGTGCTATGCTAGGTAAACTGGTTGCTGATTCAGGTGGTGCTTATCGGATTGCGACTACTTTAATTAACCGATTTGGTCGAAAATGGATTCAATTAGCAGTCGTACTTGCATCATTCATTATTGGTATTGCATTATTTTTCGAAGTTGGTATTGTTTTATTGATCCCAATCGTTTTTGCGATTGCTACGGAATTAGGAATTTCAGTTTTATATCTTGGGATTCCCATGGCAGCTGCACTTTCAGTTACTCATGGCTTTTTACCACCTCACCCCGCCCCAACTGCAATTGCATCAGCACTAAATGCTAATGTAGGGATGGTTCTTATTTACGGATTACTATTAGCTATTCCGGTAACATTGATTGCCGGTCCACTTTTCGCTATGATTGCAAAAAAATATATTCCTTCGGCATTTAAGCAAAAAGGAAATTTAAGCGCATTAGGAACACAAAAAGAATTTAAACTTGAAGATACACCTAGTTTTGCAATGAGTACTTTGACATCTTTATTTCCCGTTGTAATTATGGCTATTTCAACAGTTTACGACATGATTATTAATAAAGGGATAACACCAAAGAACCCTAACTCTATAGATTCCTTTTTCATGTTCGTTGGGTCTCCTGGCGTTGCCATGCTGCTCTCCCTTCTGTTCGCTATCTATTCAATGGGTATTGCCCGAAAGATCCCAGTCAAAGATATTATGGCTTCTCTTGAAGTTGCCATTAAACAAATTGCAATGCTACTCTTAATCATTGGTGGTGGAGGTGCATTTAAGCAAGTTCTTGTTGATGGTGGTGTCGCAGATGTTATCTCAAGAATGTTTGAATCCTCATCGTTATCACCATTATTGTTAGGCTGGTTAATTGCTGCACTTCTTAGAATTTCTCTTGGTTCTGCAACAGTTGCTGCATTAACAGCTGCCGGTCTAGTCAGTGGTTTAATAGCTGGGTCAGGCGTTGATCCTGCATTAATGGTTATCGCCATTGGTTCAGGTAGTTTAATTGCATCTCACGTAAACGATGCTGGTTTCTGGATGATTAAAGAATATTTTGATCTAACCGTTAAAGAAACACTCGCAACGTGGACCGTTCTTGAAACAGTCGTCTCTGTTTCAGGGCTCGGTGGTGTTATGCTTATTAACTTATTCGTATAAATTAATAAAAGGCTAAGTTATTTTAGATAACTTAGCCTTTTATTATGTTGTTAAATTTAGACATGTGTTAAAATAGACACCATTCTAAATTGAAATTATTGGAGGCAATATTATGGATTCACTATCTGCTATCTTATTATTACTTGGTGGCGTGGTTATCGCAAATGTGATTGCTGTTAAGTTTCCAAAAGTTCCACAAGCTTTTTATCAAATTGGTATAGGATTAGCGCTTTCTTTATTACCAAATTTCCAACATTTCGAACTTAACCCAGAATTATTTTTTATGATAATCGTTGCACCTATTATTTTCAATGAAGCCCAAAATACATCTAGAAGAGCATTAGCTAGAAATATTTTAACGACGCTTTCATTAGCCATCATTTTAGTTGGTGCAACAATAATTGTCACTGGGTTTTTAGTTCACTCAGTCTTACCTGATTTATCACTTGCCTTAGCATTTGCGTTAGCAGCGATTGTCACACCCACAGATACAGTAGCAGTATCTTCAGTGACAAAAAATTTACCGATTCCTGAGTCAATGATGAATATATTGGAAAATGAATCCTTGTTTAATGATGCATCTGGTATTGTTGGTCTTAGTTTAGCATTAACTGCTTTCTCTTCAGGTACTTTTTCTATGAACGAAGGTCTAAGTGCTTTTAGCACATCATTTTTTGGTGGACTCTTAATTGGTGCATTTTTAGGATTAGTATTCGTTAAAATAAGGTTAACGTTACTAAATTGGCACATCGAAGATACAGCAATTATGATTCCAATTGAAATAATAACTCCTTTTTTAATTTATTTTATATCTGAAGAATTAGGTTGTTCAGGTATTTTAGCAGTCGTTGCTGCCGGTTTAATTCATGGTGTTCAAAAAGATCGTTTACGGTTATCTTCAACTAAATTACAATTTATATCAAGTAGTATTTGGAAAGTACTTACAGATGCTTTAAATGGGTTTGTTTTTGTAGTTCTAGGTTTAACATTGCCTACTGTTACCTCGGATTTATTAAAAAGCTCAGGATTTAATTCACTAATTTTACTTGTTATTAGTATTGGTATTTACTTTATTATGACACTAATGCGTTTTCTATGGTCCCACTTCCTATTAAAAAATTTATCAACAAAAGACGATTTTACATTTGCCCTAAGTGGAATTCACGGAACAATTACACTATCCATGGCATACTCATTACCATTAGTAACTGTTTCAGGAATTGAATTCCCTATGAGAAATGAAATCATTTTTATAGCTGCATTAGTTATATTAATTAGCATGTTAGTTCCTACTTTCCTACTACCGCACTTAATTACCAAAAAGAATGAGATTACTATTTTAGAAAATATTGGTGAAATTCGTTCTAAGATGGTTATTTACACTGTTGAACAACTTAATGTCACAAATATTCCTAGTCCAGAAAGACAAACAGTAATTGAAACGCTATATAACCAACAAAATTTTTTAAAACGGCCTAAAAAGAGTGATTTTTATGACCTATTAGAAAAAACACAAGAAATTGAAGAAAATATTTTGCATGAATTATTATCGAGTGGTCAGGTTTCTGAAAAAACTGGTTCTTGGTACGAAAAGTATCTTGCTACAACTTATCAATCAACCCGTGGATTTTCACTTAAACATCTCATAATACACTTGAAATTCTATTCACTTCATTTATTTAAACATTTTGCTATTAAGAAAGGCGAAAAAGCGCTATCTCAGGTTACTGAAAATCAAAAAAATACTTTCAAAAAATATTATAATAATACAAAAGATGACTTTATTTTAATGGAGGAATCTAGTTATCAGGCAGCAATTACTTATTTAACCTCTATTACCACTGTTGACAATTCAATGGCCGTTACTCTGGTTAGACAATTTTTATCAGTTAGACACAGAAGAATGTTTTCAAATGAGACTGAACTTATCTTACAAAATAATATTTTTATAAATGCCTTTCAATTAGAATATAATTTTGTTCAACTTCAATTAGAACAAAAATTAATCACCCCTGCAACGGCAAATCTGTTAAGAGAACAAATTTCATACGATGAGATGGTTTACATGCAAAATAATGAAGCATACTTATCATAAAAAAAACGACAACCAGACTTTTCCGGTTGTCGTTTTTACTTATTTTTTCTTAGATTCTTCATCTTCATCAATTTTCAAGACTGCCATAAATGCTTCTTGTGGAATCTCAACATTACCAACTTGTTTCATTCGTTTCTTACCAGCTTTTTGTTTTTCCAAAAGTTTCATACGGCGTGTTCGATCTCCACCATACAATTTAGCTGTAACATCCTTACGGTATGCTTTAATATTTGTTCTTGCAATAATTTTTTGTCCAGCAGCAGCTTGAACTGGAATTTCAAACATTTGGCGCGGAATTAATGATCTTAATTTATTGACGATACCTTTTCCACGTTCAAAAGAAAAATCACGATGAACAATAAAACTCAATGCATCAACTGCTTCACCATTCAACAAGATATCAACTTTAATTAAATCACTTGGACGGTAACCCTCTTCTTCATAATCCAGGGATGCATATCCACGTGTATTAGATTTTAATTTATCAAAGAAATCAAAGATAATTTCTGATAAAGGCATATGATAAATAATATTTACACGGAATTCATCTAAGTAATCCATCGTCTCAAAAACACCACGTTTTTTTTGACAAAGTTCCATGACTGCTCCAACATATTCATTAGGTACCATAATACTTGCTTTCACATAAGGTTCGTTAATTTGCTTAATTGATGATGGTTCTGGCATTTCAGAAGGGTTAGAAACAATTATTTTCTCACCATCAGTTAAATCAACATGATAAATTACAGATGGTGCCGTTGTAATCAAATCTAACCCAGATTCACGTTCTAACCGCTCTTGGACAACATCCATGTGTAATAACCCTAAAAATCCACAACGGAACCCAAATCCTAGTGCTTGTGACGTTTCTGGTTCAAATTGTAAAGCAGCATCATTTAATTGTAATCTTTCAAGTGCCTCACGTAATTCATTATATTTTGAATTATCTACGGGATATAACCCACAATAAACCATAGGATTAATTGCACGGTAACCATCTAGTGCTTCAGTTGCTGGATTGTCAGCTGAAGTTACTGTATCACCAACTCGTGTATCTCGAATATCTTTAATTGCCGCTGTAACATACCCAACATCTCCGGCCATTAAAAAATCACGATTAACTGCTTTGGGTGACATAACCCCAACTTCAGTCACTTCATATTTTTTCTTACTATTCATTAATTCAATTGTGTCGCCAGGTTTTACAACACCGTCAACCACCCGAATACTCAAAACAACGCCACGGTAACTATCATAGATTGAATCAAAAATTAAAGCTTTCAATGGTTTTTTTAAATCACCATTTGGTGCAGGAATTTTCGTTACAATCTGTTCCAGCATCTCTTCAATACCAATACCATTTTTAGCACTTGCCAGAACGGCATCAGAGGCATCTAATCCGATAACATCTTCAATTTCTTTTTTTACCATTTCAACATTAGCAGATGGTAAGTCAATTTTATTAATAACTGGTAAAATCTCCAAATCATCATCAATCGCTAAATAAACGTTTGCGAGTGTCTGTGCCTCAACACCTTGAGCAGCGTCTACAACAAGTACAGCACCTTCACAAGCCGCCAAACTCCTTGAAACTTCATAAGTGAAATCAACATGTCCTGGTGTATCAATTAAATGAAAGATATATGTTTCACCATCTTTAGCAAGATAATGTAATTCAACCGCATTTAATTTAATTGTAATTCCACGTTCTCGTTCAAGATCCATCGAATCGAGTAATTGATTTTGCATCTCACGTTTAGTAACTGTATCAGTCATCTCGAGGATACGATCCGCAAGTGTGGATTTTCCATGATCAATATGTGCTACAATCGAAAAGTTTCGAATATGTTTTTGTCTATCTTGCATTTCTTCAAAATCCATTAATAGCGTCCTACTTTCTTGTTTCTATCTCTTCTGATTATAACAATCAACGCTACTAAACACAATTACAGTTCGCATACAAAAAAATAGAATCATCTTAGAAGACGATTCTATTTTTAACTTTATTTCTTATTTTTAAATTGATCTTTTAACTTATCAAATAAATTACCTTCGCCAACAACGTTTTTACCGCTAGCTGTAGCAAATTCTTTCAAAGCATCTTTTTGTTCTTTTTTAAGATTACGAGGTGTTTCAATATTAACCGTCACTTCTTGATCACCATTACCCTTACCATGTAATTTAGGCGCACCCTTATCACGTAATCTGAAAGTCGTTCCAGTCTGTGTTCCAGCGGGAATCTTCATTTTTACATCTCCATGAACGGTTGGAACCGTTACTTCGTCGCCCAATGCAGCTTGGACAAAGCTAATTGGAACATCAATGTAAATATCAGGACCTTCACGGTCAAATGTGCCACTAGCCTGAACTCTAAAGATAATGTATAAATCTCCATAAGGTCCACTATTTTCACCAGATTCACCTTGTCCTTGAAGACGCATCTGTTGACCATCTTCAACACCAGCAGGAACAGTTACTTTAACTTCATGTCTTTCATCAATATGGCCTGATCCATGACATGTATCACATTTTTCTTTAATCTCTTTACCTGTACCATGACAAATATCACATTCTTGTTCAGTCATCATGTTTCCAAGTGGCGTACGACGCTCAACTTGGATAGTACCTCGACCACCACATTTATGACATGTAATTGGAGAAGTTCCAGGTTTTGCTCCAGAACCAGAACAAGTAGCACATAGACTTTTACGATTGTATTTAATTGTTGATTCTTTACCAAAAACACCTTCATTAAATGTCAATGTCATCTCGTATTGCAAATCACGACCTGCTCGTGGAGCGGTTGGATCTTGGGAAGCACCACCACCGCCGAAAAATGAACTGAAAATATCTTCAAATCCACCGCCGCCAAATCCACCTTGTTGTCCTTGACCACCAAATCCTCGGTAAGCACCACCTTGAGACCCAGCTGAACCATATTGATCGTATTCAGCTTTCTTTTGTGGATCACCAACTGTTTCATATGCTTCAGTGATTTCTTTAAATTTATCTTCGGCACCAGCATCCTTATTAATATCCGGATGATATTGTTTAGATAACTTACGATACGCTTTTTTTATTTCTTCAGGTGACGAATCTTTAGTCACACCAAGTACATTATATGGATCTTTGTTCTCTGCCATTCCGTACCTCCGAATAACCTTTTTGGTTTTTATTGCTCTAAATAGGATAACATGTCTAACATGAAATAAAAAGCCAAAGTCCCAAAGGCCTTTGACTTTCTATCACACTCAAAATTTAGTAAAGATTACTTCTTATCTTCAGGGTTAACTTCTTCGAAGTCACCATCGACAGTTTCATCTTTAGGGTCTTTAGCCGTGCCTTCAGCACCAGCTTCACCTTGAGCTTCTTGTGCTTGTTGATACAATTTAACAGTTAAGTCTTGAACAATTTTATTCAATTCATCTTTCTTAACTTTCATATCTTCAACATTGTTATCTTCTTGAGCTTTCTTCAAAGCATCACGAGCATCTTCAGCAGATTTAATTTCTTCTTCAGTTACTTTACCTTTTAATTCTTCCAAAGTTTTATCAACTGAGAATAATAATTGATCAACTTCATTCTTCAAATCAACTTCTTCTTTACGTGCCTTATCTGCTTCTTCGTTTTCTTTAGCTTCATTAACCATGCGTTCGATTTCGTCTTCTGCAAGACCACCTGAACTCTTGATTGTAATTTTTTGTTCTTTGTTTGTGCCTAAATCTTTAGCAGAAACGTTAACAATACCATTTTTATCAATATCAAATTTAACTTCAATTTGAGGGATTCCACGAGGTGCAGCAGGAATATCATTTAATTGGAAACGGCCTAATGTTTTATTATCAGTAGCCATTGGACGTTCACCTTGTAAGACATGGATATCAACGGCAGGTTGGTTATCTGCAGCTGTTGAGAACGTTTGTGACTTGCTTGTTGGGATCGTTGTATTACGATCAATTAACTTAGTAAAGACGCTACCCATTGTTTCAATACCCAATGAAAGTGGTGTTACATCAAGTAAAACAACATCCTTAACATCACCAGTAATGACACCACCTTGAATTGCAGCACCAAGTGCAACAGCTTCATCAGGGTTAACTGATTGGTTAGGTTTGTGATCTGTTTCTTTTTCAACTAATGCTTGAACAGCAGGAATACGTGTTGAACCACCAACCAAGATAACTTGATCAATATCAGCATTTGTTAATCCAGCATCTTTTAAAGCATTTTGAACTGGAATACGTGTACGTTCAACTAAGTCTTGTGTAAGATTATCAAATTTTGCACGTGATAATGTTGCTTCTAAATGTAAAGGTCCAGCAGCACCGGCTGTAATAAATGGTAAGCTAATTTGTGCACTAGTAACACCAGATACATCTTTTTTAGCTTTTTCAGCAGCATCTTTAAGACGTTGCATTGCCATTTTATCTTTTGATAAGTCAATACCATTTTCTTTTTTGAAGGTCTCAACTAACCAGTCCATGATTTTTTGATCAAAATCATCTCCACCAAGTTTAGTATCACCGTTTGTTGATAGTACTTCAAAGACACCATCACCTAATTCAAGGATAGAAACATCAAATGTACCACCACCTAAATCGAATACAAGGATTTTTTCATCTTTTTCAGTATTTTCAAGACCATATGCTAAAGCAGCAGCAGTAGGTTCGTTAACAATACGTTCAACTTCTAAACCGGCAATTTTACCAGCATCTTTTGTAGCTTGACGTTGTGAATCGTTAAAGTAAGCAGGAACTGTAATAACAGCTTGTGTTACTGATTCGCCTAAGTAAGCTTCAGAATATTCTTTGATGTATTGTAAAATCATAGCAGAAACTTCTTGTGGTGTGTATGATTTTCCTTGAATATCTACTTTGTAGCCTTCTTCTCCCATGTGACGTTTAATTGATGCAACAGTATCAGGGTTTGTGATTGCTTGGCGTTTAGCAACTTCACCAACTTGAGTTTCGCCATCTTTAAATGAAACAACAGATGGTGTTGTACGATTTCCTTCTGGGTTTGTAATAATTTTTGCTTCTTTACCTTCTAACACAGCAACAGCTGAGTTAGTTGTTCCTAAATCAATTCCTATAATTTTTGCCATAATTTATCTACCTCTTCTTATATTATTATTGAGCGACAACGACCATTGCTGGACGTAACACTCTATCTTTTAATTTATATCCTTTTTGAAGGACTTGAACAATTGTATCTGCTTTTTGATCATCAGAAGCTGGAACTGTTTGAACTGCTTGGTGAACATTTGGATCAAAAGTAACGTCATCAGTTGCAATTTCTATAACGTCATTATTAGTTAATGCTTTTTGTGCATCTTTATAAACTAATTCAATACCTTTTTTAAGTTGTTCGCCACTCTCAGTGTCAACCTCAATTGCCAATGCTCGTTCCAAATTATCGATAACTGGTAGAACATCTTTAGCTAATGATTGCCCGCTATACTTTAAGAGTTGTTCTTGTTCTTTCTTAAAGCGTGTATTCATATTTGCCATTTCGGCTTCTGCTCGTAAATATTTATCTTCCATTGTGTCTAAACTAGCTTGTAACTCAACTAATTTATCTGCATCAGAAGGCTTTTTACTAAATTTTTCTTTTACTTTATCAGTAACAGAACTTTTTTTCTCATTTTGATTAGTTGCTTCACTAGACTGATGTTGCTCTTGTGTAACATCTTCTTCAACTAAATCTTCTTTGGCATCTTTAACCACACACAACACCCCTTTTCTTATTTATCAAATTGTTGATAATAATCTAACAATTTTTTAGCAAGCTCATCACTAAATGCATCTAATAAACCAATCATTTTTGAATATGGCATATTTGTAGGACCCAATAATGCGATAACCCCTTGACCATGGTCACTAACATCATAACTAGCTGATATAAGACTATAGTTATCAAGTAATTGGTTCGTTAATTCCTCACCAATTTTAATTTGAATAGGTTTACCTTGAATTCCAATTAATTCACCAATATTCTTGTTATTTGATGTGTCTACTAAATCATATAATGATTTTAATTCATCCACGTTACTATCGGTAGCAAAATCTAATATATTAGATTTACCGCCAACAAAAACTTGTTCACGTGCTGCCTGCTTTAAAATATTACCAAAAATATCTAAAATACCAGCTGGCCTACGCATATAATTAACCAACATAACTGGGATACTTGTTCTTAACTTCTTAGAAATTTCAGCTAATGACAACCCAATTAATTGGTCATTCAACAACCTTGTTACGGCTTCTAAATCTGATCCGTTAATCGATTTAGGAATACTGAATGTCTGATTCTCAACAACGCCACTACTCATCACAAGAATAGCCATAATTCGATGATTTCCTAATGGTACTAATCGAAAACCTTCGAGACGACTTTCCATTGTTTCAGGTCGTAAAGAAATCGCTGTATAATTTGTTAAGTCCGAAAGAATCTTAGTTGATTCTGCAAATATTTCATCAATCTTTTGAAAATGAACACCAAGAGAATTTTGAATATTCGCTAATTCCGCTGCTGGAACAACGCCGGGTTTAACAATGTGATCAACATAATATCGATAACCTAAAAATGAAGGAATTCTACCAGAAGAAGAATGTGTTTTTTTAATTAACCCATTATTTTCCAATGTCACCATTTCATTTCTGATAGTTGCTGAACTTACATGCATTGGTAAAAAATCAACGACCGATTTAGAACCAACAGGTTGACCAACCTCTGTATATACTCTGACAATTGCTTCTAACACTAACATTTGTCTTTCTGTTAGCATGATCAATCACCTCTTTTTAGCACTTAACACAATGGAGTGCTAAGACAACTATTAATATACTAAATGTTGAGATTATTGTCAAGGAATGCACTCACTTTTTTAAAGAAAATGGCTGACTAAATATATCCTATTTAGTCAGCCATTAAACCAATACTTATATGTGTTGGTCAAAATAAGTATTAGTATTTTTTTTATCTTTATTTAATTGCGTAATTAATCCAGGAATACCTTCAAATTTAACTTCACTTCTCAAATATGCTAACCATTGAACCGTAACAATTTGGCCATAAATCATCTCGTTGAAATCAAATAAATTTATTTCGACCGTTAATTCACGATTTTTTCCAAACGTTACGTTGTAGCCAATAGATGCCATCCCACGATACCAGACATCACCAACCTGAACGCTAGTCACATATATTCCGGGTCCCGGAATTCGAATGTGTTCATTGAATTCTAAATTTAATGTTGGAAAGCCAAGTTCTCTACCTCTAGCTTCACCGTGAACAACTTTACCAAGTGTTTCATATTTATAGCCCAATAACTTATTAACATCGCTAATATGTCCGTTATCAATTTCCATTCTAATTCGAGATGAACTTATCTTTTGATGATTCGTCGCTAATTCAGGCACAGTAATAATTTCAAATTTTTGATTAGCATATAAAGGTAGTGTATCCATATTTGCGATATCTTTTTTACCATACGTATAATCAAATCCTGCAACTACTACCTTTACATGCAATGCAACCATATATTTATCGACAAAATCTTGTGGTTCCATTTTTGCTAAACTATTATTTAGCGTTAAAATATAAAAAATATCAACGCCTAATTGCTTCATTAATAATATTTTTTTTTCCATAGACGTTAAATATTTTACACTTTGTTCGGGTGCTTTTTGAAATTGTACTGACGGATGCTTATCAAATGTCATTACTGCAAGTTTAATATTTTTTTCGTTAGCTTTTTGCTTAGCTTCTTGTATTACTTTTTGATGTCCTAAATGAACACCGTCAAAAAAACCCATAGCAAGTGAAATAGAATCATTACTAATTTCGTTAGGGTTATACGGTTCAGTTAAATAAATAACTTTCATGTTCCAATATCTTCCTTTATCCTAAATCAAACATTGTCTCAGACTGATAACGATTTTTTTCACTATTCAATCTGTATAAACATCTAATTTTATTTTCATAAACTAGAGAAACTGTTGGCTCATTATTAAACGAATCAACTGCTAAAAATCCACCATTTTGGACAATAAGCCACTGTTCAGTTGTTAATTCATACCTTTTAAATGATGTTAGCGCTGTATCAATTGGATATAACAACGATTCTAACGTCCCATTGACTTTAGCCTCATTTAATTGGTCCAGGGTAAACGCCTTATCAATTCTAAAACCGCCGCTTTCCAGTCTAGTCAGGTCGGACATAACTGCAGGTACACCTAATTTTTTACCGAGATCAACAGCTAGCGTCCTAACATAGGTCCCTTTTCCACATGCAACTTCAAAATAAATTTTTTGTCTTTTATTTTCTAAATCATATTCTGTAGCTTTCGTTTGAATAAATGAAGTCACCGTTATTTGTCTTTCTGGACGTTCCACTGTTTCACCTTTACGAGCGTAATCATATAAGCGACGTCCGTTTACTTTAACAGCTGAGAACATTGGTGGAATTTGAATCATTGTACCTGTCATCTGGTTCATAACATCATCAATTTCTTCCGATGTGAAAGGATCTATAATCTCTTTTTCTTCGATTATTTCGCCATCTAAATCTTCAGTTTCTGTAGAGAAACCAAGTGTTATTTCACCCGCATATACTTTGCCAGAATTCATCAAATAGTTTACTGTTTTTGTCGCTTTACCAATACAAATCGGTAGAACACCATCAACATTTGGATCAAGAGTACCTGAATGACCAACTTTTTTGGTTTGAAAAATGCCACGACACTTAAAAACACAATCATGACTGGTCATACCACGTTCTTTGAATAGTGGAATAATTCCGTCCATTGTCTTACCTCCGTTAATATACTTTTAACAGTATATCATAATCAGTAAAACAAGGGATATCGATTCTAATTTTTATAAATATTGAAATTTCTATTTAAGAGATAACTATCTATCATCATTCCTAAATACCTATTTACCAACAGTTTTAGCTACGTTATTATTCACAAAACTTCCCATAAACATCATAATTTTTTATTCTTTCCATAACGTTATCCATTTCTTTTTGTAGTGCAGGCCGATTTTTATATTTCTTTTTCAAACCCTCACAAAGAGATATTGCTACTTCCTCATCTCCAAAGTTATTATACCGTAAAATATAATCGCCAATATTTTGATAGTCTTTTCTATTTTTAGCTTTAACTATTAAATCTTTAACTATGCTTTCAAACATCATGTTAGCTTCTTTGGGATATAGTGGGTAAATATATTTTCCATAATTCATAAATAAATTCAGATTTTTTTTAATTAATTGTAGCAAAATGGTAGCTTCGTTTTCATCTGCTAATATCTGTGCAAGTTGCCAATTATCAAGTGTTTTAGAAATGTTTTTCAGAATATCAGGGTATTCAGCTTTCCAAAATCCATTATCAACTAAAAGCTTTTTTAATTTTTTATAATCGGAATCATTGCCTTTATATAATGCCTGTTTTAAATACTCAATTCTTTTTTGAACTTGATTTGTCTCCTCATAGATAGTATCTAGTCGAGTATACCAAGGTTGTAAATATTGAATATTTTTATCATTATCTGTAATTAATTTTTTTAGTACTAATTTTTCTGCAACTTCATAGTCTTTTCTTGAAACAGCTAACTCAACTTTAAACATTCTAACATCATCAATATCTAAATTATTATTAATAATTTCTTCTGCTTCTTTAATTTTATTTACTTGGAAGAACAATTTAATTTTAAATAATAAATATTTACTTTTCCTATCTTGTTGTGTATATTCATCAAATCTTGTACTAATTTTATCGGCAATTTTCAATACTTTATCCGTATTTTTTGTATTTAGCAAAGGAAGAATGAGACTGAGTAAATCAAAATCACTCACCGCCCATTCATTCCAAAAATTTTTTTTAGCATATCGAATAACATTCGTAACAATTAATTTTTTCTTTTCATCTGCCCCATCTTTAACAGACAGTTTTTCTACATAAATCCGTATTTTAGAAAGTATACTCTCTTGCTCAATCATAAACCCTAATTCTGTATACTCACTGACCTTTACTAATTGTTCTAATAAATCTAATAATATTAACATAGGTGCTTTTAAATAATTTTGACTAAATCTCACGTCACAAATAGAGAGCAGATTATCGACTACTTCACTAATATTGTCGTATCCTCTCCACGAAACATACCCTTGTTTCCTATTTTCATAAATAATTTCTCGAATTCGTTCCTTTGCATCTTCTATTTCTTCTTCTTCATCCAAAAATCCCAAATCAGCTAATATATCATTCTTTATTTCGTATTTATTCTCAGTATATTTTGTTAGTAATCGAATTAATACTTCTTTTGACTGTGAAGTTAATAATTCTTTATATTGCTCTGAATTCAAATTAGTACCTCTTTCTAATATATATTTTGAAAATTAAATTAATTTTTTAAAGGAAATTACCACACTATCTAATGATTGTTGAATAGTGGTATAAGAAAAATTCATAATTCTTCAAATGAATTAGTATTCAACTACACCATATAATCAAAGATATGAGATACCAATACTTACAACTAATTTTACTTGATTACTATTAAAAATAAAAGATATGATTATATTATAAGATAATATCTCCATTGATGAGGAGAAAAAAAGGCCTAATCACTAAGGATTAGGACCTTCATAAAGTTATCCATCAACAACAGTTTAAATAGAGCAACAAACGGTATCAGGATTTTTATTTTAATATTCAGAATCTATCTTTTTAAGTAATTGATCAATTTTATCACCATATTGAACTGACTCATCTCTTACAAAAACCAATTCTGGTGTTTTATAAATTGATAATCTTGATCCAAGTTCACCACGAATTAATCCAGAAGCTTTTTCCAAACCACGTTGTGTTTTTTGTGCATCTGATGCCATATTTGACAATATACTATAGTAAATTGTCGCCTGTTGTAAATCACCAGTTACATTAACTCCCGTAATTGTGACACCTTCAACTCGAGGATCTCTCACTCGTTTTAAAAGAATATCATTAACTTCTTTTTGAATTTCTTGTGATAAACGACCTACACGGTAATGTTGTGTCATTTTATATCCTCCTATAGTTGTTATGAATTATTTAACTGGAACTTCTTCCATAACGTAGGCTTCAATTTGGTCGCCTTCTCTAATGTCATTGTATTTTTCAATCATGACACCACATTCGAAACCTTGTTTAACAATTTTAGCGTCATCTTTAAAGCGTTTCAAGCTTGCTAATTTACCTTCATAAATAACAATACCATCACGAATTAAACGAACGCCGCTATCTCTTTCGATGTAACCTTCAGTGACGTAAGCACCACCAATTGTTCCAACTTTTGTAACTTTATATGTTTCACGAATTTCAACTTGTCCAGTTATTTTTTCTTCAAAGACTGGTTCAAGCATTCCCTTCATAGCCGTTTCAATTTCTTCAATTGCGTTATAAATAACACGATGTAAGCGAATATCAACTTCGTCAGATTGTGCTTGAAGTTTAGCTTGAGGTGTTGGACGAACATTAAATCCTATAATGATAGCATTACTTGCTTCTGCCAAAGTAACATCACTTTCAGTAATTGCACCAGCTGCTTGATGAATGATATTAACTCGAACACCTTCAACATCAATCTTCTTCAAACTTCCTGCAAGAGCTTCAACTGAACCTTGAACATCTGCTTTAATAATAACAGCAACTTCTTTTAATTCGCCTTCTTTAAGTGAATCAAACAAGTTATCAAGTGTTACATGCGTAACATTTCCACGTTCTTTTGTTAAAGCACGTTTAGCACGTTCTTCACCAGCTGCACGAGCAGTTTTTTCATCATCAAAGACAACGAAACGATCGCCAGCACCTGGAACATCATTCAAACCAGTAATTTCTACTGGTGTAGCAGGTTTAGCTTTATTAACTTGACGGCCTTTATCATTTGTCATAGTACGGACACGTCCGAAACTATTACCAACAACAATTGGATCACCAACTTTTAACGTACCTTGTTGAACAAGTAATGAAGCAACTGTTCCACGGCCTTTATCAAGACGAGCTTCAATAACAGATCCAATACCCTTTTGTTTTGGATTTGCTTGTAATTCAAGAACTTCGGCTTCAAGTAAAATCATTTCTAATAATTCATCAAGGTTTGTGCCTGTTTTCGCTGAAATTTCAACGAAAATAGTATCACCACCCCAACTTTCAGGAATTAATTCATATTCAGCCAATTGTTCTGTAACATGAGCAGGATTAGCACCGGGCTTATCCATTTTATTAACAGCAACAATAATAGGTACATTGGCTGCTTTAGAATGATTAATTGCTTCAATTGTTTGAGGCATAACCCCATCATCAGCAGCAACAACTAAAACAGTGATATCAGTAATATCGGCACCACGAGCACGCATATTTGTAAATGCAGCATGTCCAGGTGTATCTAAGAATGTAATTGTTTTATTATCATGTTTTACTTGGTAAGCACCAATATGTTGTGTAATACCACCAGCTTCACCATCAGTAACATGTGTATGACGTAATTTATCAAGTAAGGTTGTCTTACCATGATCAACATGTCCCATGATTGTAACAACTGGTGGTCTTGAAACAAGATTATCTTCATTTTTAATTTCTGCATCAAACATTTTATCAATATCAGCAACATCTACATCGATTTTAGCTTCTGATTTAATACCATATTCTGCTGCTAAAATTTCAATTGTATCTGTATCGAGTGTTTGATTTTGGTTAACCATTACGCCTAACATAAATAATTTTTTAATAATTTCTGCTGGTTCACGATGAATCTTTTTAGCAATTTCAGCAACATTAGTTGCAGCATTGTAATATAAGATTTCTGGTAATGGTTTATCTTTTCTGGGTGATACAGGTGGTTTTGGTGTCGTTGAACGACGGTTTTTCTTATTTCTGTTACGTTTGTTATAAGGATTATTCCCATAACGGTTATTATTATTAAATCTCGAACGTCCTTGCTGATTAGCATTACCATTATTAGCAGTTCTAGCACTTGATTGTGTACTATTTTGAGGACGATTTGCTGGCTTTTCATTTGTTGTCTTTGGTGCAGCGTTAGTTGTTCTTGCTACTGGTTTTGAAGCTACCTGCGATGATTTTTGAGCAACAGGTTTACTATTCGTTGTTTTAGCAGGTTGTGCTGGTTTCTTTGCAACAGGTTTTGCTACTGGTTTTTTCGGTGTTGCATTAGATACAGTTTTTTCAACCATTTTCTTTGCAGCAACTACTTTAGCAGCGCCCTTTTTAAATTTATCGCGAATCTGACGTTCTTCATTATCACCAATAGTTGACATATGATTTTTAACATCAAAACCTTTTGTCGTTGCAAAATCAATAATATCTTTAGTATTTAATTCTAGCTCTTTAGCTAATTCATAAATTCTTTTTTTTCCCATATTTGCATGCTCCTTCTATATATCCATTAAGTCACACATCCTTCTGCTAAAACCTTTATCGGTAATAGCATACACTGTGCGCTGTTGTCCAACGGCCTCACTTAAACTGGCTTTTGAAAATCCAACATATAATTTAACATTATAGCTGTTGCACTTATCTGTTACTTTTTTTAAAGTCGCTTGTCCACAATCTTCAGAAAGAATAACCAATTTAGCTTTATTCTTCCTGACAGCATTCAATACTAGTCCTTCACCAGTCACCAACATACCTGCGCGTCTGGTCAAGCCTAGCATTTGTAAGAATTTTTGACTATTTTTCATCTTTAAATAATTCTCGTCTAGCTACCTGATGGTCAACATATTCGACAAGTTCTTCATAAAATGATTCGTCAATCTTAATACCGAATGCTTTATTGAATGTTCTTTCTTTTTGAGCCTGCTTCGCCACATCTACATCAAGAAAAATATATGCGCCACGCCCTGGTTTCTTACCTGTTGGATCTAAAGATACTTCATTTTCTTTATTCTTAACAACACGAACAAGTTCTTTTTTAGGTTTCATTTCACCCGTAACGATATCTTTACGCATTGGAATTTTACGATTAATCACTTTAATTTGCCTCCAAATCAATTACCGATCAGTTTTAATCGGCTTATTTGTTTGTTTCAGAAACTTCTTTTTCTTCACTACTGTTAACCATATCAGATTCAGATTTAATATCAATTTTAAACGTTGTTAATTTTGCAGCTAATCGTGCATTTTGACCTTTTTTACCAATTGCTAATGACAATTGGTGATCTGGCACAACTACAGTACAAGCATGATCATTTTCTGGATTAAAGACAACATTGACAACTTCTGCAGGATTCAAAGCATTAGCAATGTATTTTGCAGGATCTTCATTCCATTCAACAATATCCATATTTTCGCCTTTTAATTCATTAACAATAGTTTGTACACGTTGTCCTTTAGGACCAACACAAGTACCAACAGCATCGATATCTGGATTATTCGAACGAACAGCTACCTTAGCACGGTCACCTGCTTCACGAGCAATTGATACAATTTCAACTGTTCCGTCATATATTTCAGGAACTTCTTGTTCAAATAATCGTTTTAGCAAGTCAGGATGTGAACGACTAACAAAAACTTGAGGGCCTTTAGCAGCATTCTCAACTTTTGTGATATAAACTTTAATTCGATCATGTGGATTAAAACTTTCACCAGGAATTTGATCAATCTTAGCTAAAACAGCTTCCACTTTACCTAAATTAACATAAATATAACGATTATCATGACGTTCTACTTCACCGCTAACGATTTCATTTTCATATTGAATATATTGATCATAAACAATACTACGTTCAGCTTCACGAACACGTTGCATGATAACTTGTTTAGCAGTTTGTGCAGCAATTCGTCCAAAATCCTTAGGTGTAACTTCAAATCGAATTGAATCGCCAACTTCATATGCTTTATTAATCTCTAAAGCATCTTGCAAACTAACTTCAAGACGTGAATCAAAGACTTCTTCGACTACTTCTTTAACCGCATAAACTGTAATATTACCTTTTTTTGAATCAAACTCTACTTCAACATTTTGTGCTTGATTGTAATGACGCTTGTATGCAGAAACTAATGCTGCTTCAATGGCATCAATAATAACTTCTTTTTTAATACCTTTTTCTTCTTCTAACACTGTAAGTGCACTTAATAGTTCTTTACTCATCTTTAATTTACTCCTTTATAAAAAGCTACTTAAAATTTGATAGCTAAGCGCGCCTTAGCTATTTTTTGACGAGGAATAACGATCGTTCTCTTACGCGTTTTGTCCATATAAACAACTGTTAATTCATCAGCTGTTAATTCCGTTAAGGTACCTTGAAAAATTTTAGCGTTATTAATAGGTTCATATAGTGAAATATTAACGTATTCATTCAAAGCTCTTTCATAATCTTTTTCCTTTTTCAAAGGTCTTTCAGCACCAGGTGATGAAACCTCTAAAAAATAAGCTTGTGGAATTGGATCAGGATTAATCTCATCTAATTTTTCACTTAAAATATCACTAACAGCAACACACTCTTCAATTTTAATGCCTTCAGGTTTATCAATGTAAACTCTTAAAAACCAACTTGGGCCTTCTTTAACAAATTCAATGTCCACCAATTCAATATTCTGTTCATCAACAATTGGTTGAACTAGCTCTGTGACAGTCTCTATAACAGTACTCACACGTTACCCTCCTTACATTTTCCCAATAAAAAGAGTGAGCATCGCTGCTCACTCAAACAAGATATCAAAATACTTTCTTTAATATAGCATAATTTTCTGAAAACATCAACAAACTGCTATGTTCTCACTTTTTAGAAAAAGACATCATCAAAAATAGATAGTTGATTTTCATCTGGTAATGCTTTTAAAACATTATTTTCAGTCATATACTCAATTAATGACTTAGAAACTTTACCACGTTTAGCTAAATCTTCTTTAGATAAAAATGGGCGTTCCTCACGAGCAGCAATAATTTGCTTAGCAACGTTATTACCAAGACCTGGTACAGCTCTAAATGGTGCAATTAACTTATCACCATCAATTATCCAATTTGAATCATCTGATTTATCCAAATCAATCATCCCAAATTGGAAGCCACGTTCAAGCATTTCATTGCTTAATTCAAGGACCGTCAACAAATTTTTCTCTTTTGTTGATGCATCCATCCCTTTATCATTAATATCTTTCATTGCTTTTTTCACTGCTTCTTTACCATGCGACATTGCGACTAAATCAAAATCATCTGCTCTAACACTGAAATAAGCACAGTAATATAACATTGGAAAATAAACTTTATAGTATGCAATTCGTAAGGCCATCAAAATATACGCAGCAGCATGTGCCTTAGGGAACATATACTTGATTTTTAAACATGCTCCGATATACCAATCTGGAATTTTTGCTGCTTTCATCTCAGTTTGATAATCATCTGAGATACCTTTTCCTTTTCGAACACCTTCCATAATATTAAAAGCGCTACCAGCTTCCATACCCATATGAATAAGCCCCATCATGATATCATCACGACAGCCAATAACTTCCGGCATCGTGATTGTTCCATTAGAAATAAGTTCTTCAGCGTTTCCCAACCACACATCTGTACCATGTGATAGACCAGAAATTTTTAATAGTTCAGCAAATGTTTTAGGTTTTGTTTCTTCTAGCATCCCTCGAACAAATCTCGTTCCGAATTCCGGAATACCTAATGTACCTGTTTTTGAGAAAATTTCGTCGCTAGTAACACCAAGTACTTCAGGCCCTTGGAATATTTGCATAACGCCCTTATCATCCGTAGGGATTGTTTTTGGGTCAACTCCTGATAAATCTTGTAACATTCTAATCATGGTTGGATCATCATGACCCAAAATATCTAATTTCAAGATATTATCGTGGATAGAATGGAAATCAAAATGGGTTGTTTTCCATTCGGAAGTTGAGTCATCTGCTGGATACTGGATAGGTGAAAAATCATAAACATCCATATAGTTAGGGACAACTAAGATACCACCAGGATGTTGACCGGTCGTCCGTTTAACGCCAGTTGACCCCTTAGCAAGTCGATCTATCTCCGCATTTCTAAACGTTGCTCCAGTATCACGTTCATAACCCTTAACATAACCATAAGCCGTTTTATCTGCAACAGTACCAATTGTTCCTGCACGGAAAACATAATCTTCCCCAAATAAAACTTTCGTATAATTATGCGCAATTGCTTGATAATCACCCGAAAAATTCAAATCAATATCAGGAACTTTATCACCATAAAATCCAAGAAAAGTTTCAAATGGAATATCATGTCCATCTTTATCTAATGGTGTACCACATTTGGGACAGTCTTGGTCTGGTAAATCAAATCCAGACCCATATTCACCTTTTTCATAAAAATGTGTATATTTACATTTAGGGCATCGATAATGAGGTGGTAATGGATTAATTTCTGTTATTCCAGTCATTGTTGCAACAAGACTTGACCCAACAGATCCACGGGACCCTACTAAATAACCATCTTTGTTAGATTTATGAACTAATTTTTGTGAAATTAAATAAATAACTGAAAATTCATTATCAATGATACTTGTCAATTCTTTATCAAGACGTTTAACCACAGTTTCAGGTAACTCTTCTCCATAAAGTTCATGAGCGCGATTATAGGTTAATTGTTTAATTTCTTCTTCAGAGCCATCAATTTTCGGTGCATATAATCGATCTTTAACTGGAGAAATGTCATCATCAATCATATTAGCGATTAAATTCGTATTTGTAACAACGATTTCTTTAGCAACATCCGCACCTAAAAATTGGAATCCTTCCAACATTTCATTCGTTGTTCTAAAATGTGCATCAGGTAAAATAGAACGATTTAACGGATTAGCACCACCCATTGAATTAACAAGAATTTTACGATAAATACTATCTTCAGGGTTCATATAATGAACATCTCCAGTCGCAACAACCGGCTTATCCATTTCGTGTCCTAAATCAACCATATTTTGTAAAATTTCCTCTAAATTTTGATTATCCTTAATTAATTCTTGATGGATTAGAGGTTCATATAATGCTTTAGGCTGAATTTCTAAGTAATCATAAAACTTAGCCTTTTCTTTAGCCTCTTCCATCCCTTTTTGCATCATTGCTGTAAATACTTCACCTGAGTCACACGCTGAACCAACGATAATACCTTCACGATATTTATTTAACTCACTTCGAGGGATGCGGGGCATCCGATAAAAATAATCTATCATCGAAGTTGAAACTAATTTAAACATATTTTTAAGTCCGGCTTGAGTTGTCGCAAGTAACGTAACATGGAATGGACGTGCTTGTTTGTAAGCATCATGCTCACCCATATGATCATTCAATTGAACATGTGACGTTATTTCAAATCGTTCCTTAGCATCTTTAATAAAGATATTACACAAAAGACCAGTTGTCTCAGCATCATAAATAGCGCGATGATGATGTTCCAAGTTAACATTGAATTTTTTGGAAAGTGTATTTAATCTAAACCCTTTTAATTCGGGATGTAAAAATCTTGCTAACGTTAACGTATCAATGATTGGATTTTGCATAGGTTCCATGCCATGACGTTCATATCCAGTATTCATAAAGCCAATATCAAAACTAGCATTATGGGCAACTAGAATACTACCTTCTGAAAATTCTCTAAATAATTTAAAAACTTCTTCTTCAGATTTTGATCCATGAACCATTTCATCCGTAATTGAGGTTAAATTAGTTGTTGTTTCAGATAAATGATGTCCTGGATCAATAAATTCATCAAATTCTTCAATGACATTTCCCTTTGTCATTTTAACAGCAGCTAATTCAATAACTTTATCAAATCGAGCAGATAAACCCGTTGTTTCCGTATCAAAAGTAACATAAGTGGCTTCTTCTAGATTTACATCCTTATCATTAAAAGCAATTGGAATACCATCATCAACAACGTTAGCCTCAACACCGTACAAAATTTTAATATTATTTTTCTTTCCAGCAGAATGAGCCTCAGGAAAACTTTGTAAGGTAGAATGATCCGTAATCGCAATTGCTTTTTGTCCCCATTTACTGGCTTGCTGTACATAATCCGTAATTGAATTTGTGGCATCCATTTGACTCATATTTGAGTGTAAATGTAATTCAACACGTCGTTCATCATCTGGAGCTGTTTCTTGACGGCTTGGGTGGTCGACTTGATTAATATCGTAAGCATTCACCACTAGATCTCGCATAAAATTATCTTCTTGTACTGCACCACGAACTCTGACCCATTCTTTTTCTTGAATAGCAGCAAACATCGCTTCGTCTTCTTCATTACGAGAGAATTTTTTTACGGTCATGGATGAACTATAATCCGTCATTTTAATGATCATTAATTGTCTTTCAGACTTAAGCGTCCGGATTTCCTTAGAGAAAATATATCCCTCAATAATAACCGAGCGTTCCTCTTCAATGATTTCAACCATCCGTTTTGCAGGCTCTTTTGTACTAATCTTTTTACCCATTTGAACAGGTCCATTAATTACAGTTTGAGAATCAGTCTTTTTCTTTTCATTTTGTTTCTGAATAGTTTCTGTTGCCTTCTGCATCATTATGGCATCTTGAGATTCTTTTCGCTGTCTAATTTCTTCTATTTTTTCTTGTGATTTTGATTCATCTAATAATGTATTAATATTTATCTGTGGAAATCCGACCATTTGATACGCAGTTTCAATTGGTCCTAATGCTTGACCTGTTAAGAACGTTTTTACAATTTCATTTTCAGCCATTAACATCACTCGTCTATCATCAAGATAAGGGACGTTCCCATGAAAAAGTTCTTGTACTAGCGAAGAATTAGCTTCACTATTTTTAACTGCCCATGTCCAATAATCGCCTAAAAGTTGGTTTGTTAATTCTGGTTGCTCAACTTGAACAGTTATTTTTGTTTTTGCAATATCTTTAAATGTAATTGCAATTTTATTTTCTAAGTCACTAAATAATGAAAATGGCAAAATTTTAGGGGCAACTAGCTTGAATTCCCATAGTTTTGACTTTTCATGAACAGTTACGGTTGAAATTTCAATTAAATCCAATATTTCACTATCTTGTTGGTCACTTGATTGAAAATTAATTTGTTCTAATAGTTTATTGAATAATTCTTTATTATTAAGCGACAAATGATTGACTCCTTTTCTAAAAATGAAAAAGAGACTGAGTCAAAATTTTCTTTTGAACTCAATCTTCTTTAACTAGTTTTGATTTTCTTCTTTTAATAAAATTGAGATAGAGCTCTCTAATTCGTCTTTCGTTACTTCAATCGTTTCACCATTTCTACGTAACTTCACTTCAACGATACCATCAGCAGCTTTCTTACCAACTGTAATTCGAACAGGTAATCCAATTAAATCTGAATCAGCAAATTTAACACCTGCACGTTCTTTACGATCATCAAGCAATACTTTGTAACCATTTTCAGTCATTTTTTTGTCAATTTCATTAGCTAGAGCCATTTGTTCATCATTTTTAGCATTAATTGGAATTACATGAACATCGTATGGTGCAATACTTCTAGGCCATACTAAACCATTTTCATCAGCTTGTTGCTCTGCAATGGCTGCAAGTAAACGACTAACGCCGATTCCATAACAACCTAATATCACAGGTTTTTCGCGGCCATTATCATCTAAGATATTAGCGCCCAATGCCTCAGAATATCGTGTTCCAATTTTGAAGATATGACCAATTTCAATCCCCTTAGTAAATTTCAATTCGCCTTCCCCTTCAGGTGAAGTTTCACCTTCTTGAGCCAAACGTAAATCTACAAATTTATCTACTCGGTAATCACGATCAATATTTGCGTTAAATAAATGAGAACCAGTCGTATTTGCACCAACGACCGCATTTATCATTCCCTTAATTCCTTCGTCGGCAACAATTGTTACGTCTTCTGTAACACCAACAGGTCCAAGTGAACCAAACTCTGCACCCAACACTTCAGTAACATCTGAATCAGTTGCCATACGTAAAAAATCAGCGCCTAATGTGTTTTTTAATTTAATTTCATTCAAAATATCATTTCCGCGCATTAAAACCATCACTGGTTTTTCATCAGCCATAAATAATAATGATTTTATTAAATTTTCACTTGCTGTATCAATAAATTTAGCCAACTCATCAATTGTTTTAATATTTGGTGTTTCAATTTTTTCAATATCTTTAATCGCTTCATGTGAATTCTTATATGTTTTCAAACTTTTTGCCATTTCTAAATTAGCTGCATAATCGCTCTTATCAGAATAAACGATTGTATCTTCACCAATATCAGAAATTGCCATAAATTCTTTTGAATCATTACCGCCCATTGCACCTGCATCACCAATAATACTTCTAAAATTAAGACCACAGCGTTCAAAAATATTTTGATATGCACGATTCATTTTTTGATAAGTATCATTTAAACTTTCTTCATCCGCATGGAATGAATAAGCATCTTTCATTAAAAATTCACGGCCTCTTAATATACCAAAACGAGGTCTATTTTCATCACGATATTTTTGTTGTATTTGGAACATTGTCAGTGGTAATTTTTTATATGATTTGATTTCATCACGAATTAAAGAAGTAAATGTTTCTTCATGAGTTGGTCCTAAAATAAATTTTCTATCATGTCGATCTTTTAATTTAAAAAGTGTATCACCATAGGTTTCATAACGACCTGTTTCTTCCCATAATTCAGCAGGAATAACGGCAGGTACAAGCATTTCAACCGCTCCAATTGCTTCCATTTCTTCGCGAATAATTGTTTCAATTTTTCTAATAACGGAGAAAGCTAATGGTAAATAACTGTACATTCCGGCTGAAACTTGTCGAATATATCCAGCTCGTAACATCATTTGATGACTGATAACCTCAGCATCGCTTGGAACTTCCTTCATTGTTGGTATTAATAATTGTGATTGTTTCATACTATTTTATTCTCCTTTTTCATTTAAAAGAAATAACGCTGAATATCATTCCATGTGACTAATATCATCAATATCATTAAAAATGCAAATCCAACTAATGTAATAACACCTTCTTTTTCAGGTGAAATTGGTTTGCCACGAATTCCTTCGATAATATTTAGTACTAATTTTCCACCATCTAAAGCTGGAATTGGTAATAAATTCACAATTCCTAAGTTAATTGATAAGAATGCAAGCAATGACACAACACTCGCCAACCCATAACTTGCTGCATTTGAAGTCACTGCATAAATTGCAACCGGACCACCAAAATCATTTAAGCTGACACCTTTAGTAAACATCCCTACTAATACAGCCACAATACTAGCCACGACACTCCATGATTGCGTAAACCCATAAGTAATTTTATTGATAAATGAGTGATCCATTTTAACTGTAATACCAATTTTACCGATCTTTGTTGAGTCTGTTTTACTTGATTCAGGTGTAATAACGATTGATTCTGTTTTACCGTTCCTTATTACTTTTAAGTCAGTTTTTTTATCAGGACGACTGCTAATCGCTGTCGTTAATTCAGTCCAGTTTGTTGTCTTTTTATCAGATACAGCTACAATTTTATCATTTGCTTTTAACCCCGCCCTTTGAGCCGCAGAATTCTCTTGAATTGTACCAATTTGATTCAAATTGGTTGCAACGCCACCTTGCATAAAAGCAAGTAGTATAAATGCAACAATAGCTAATAAAAAGTTATTCATCGGTCCAGCAAAATTCGTTAAAATTCGATTCCAAAGCGTAGCTGATTGAAATTGAACATCTTCAGGAGCGATTTGAATTTCTGTGCCATCTTTTTCAATTATTAACGCATCATGATCAACATTATATTTTTTTACTATCTCTTCATTACCATTTTCATATCCTGTAATCCAGAGTTCTTTTTGCAAATCACTATCTAGGTATTCGATTGGGATACCATTATACAGCGTTGTTTTTTTACTCGTATTAATCTTTGTAACCTTATTATTACTATCCAGTATTAAACTCATAGGCATACCAGGTTTTAAATCTTCATCTTCATCATCAGCGATTCCCGCCATTCTAACATATCCACCAAGAGGTAATATTCTTAAAGTGTACGTTGTACTACCTCTATGGAATGAAAGTATTTTTGGCCCCATACCAATTGAAAATTCACGAACTAAAATTCCAGCACGTTTTGCAAAATAGTAATGACCAAATTCATGAATCACAACTAAAATTCCAAAAACGATAATAAATGTAATAATCGTTTTAATCATGTGAATCCTCCCCCTTTAATTTATTACATTAACCCAAATAAATGCATAATTGGCCATACAAATATTAAACTATCAAATCGATCTAAAATACCACCATGTCCAGGTAGAATACGTCCAGAATCTTTTACACCATAGAAACGTTTAAACGCGGACTCAACTAAATCACCGCATTGTCCAAATACCGAAAGGATTAACGTAATCAAAATCATTATAGGAAAAGAATGATTTTGTGGGAAGAAGTAAATAAAGATACTTCCTAACAGTGTAGCCATTAATGTTCCACCAATTGAACCTTCCCATGTTTTATTTGGACTAATATGTGGTGCTAATTTATTTTTACCAAACTTACGTCCAAACATGTAAGCACCTGTATCTGTTGTCCAGATAACAATTAAAATATATGCTAATGTCATTAATCCGTTAAAATCGTTGCCTCTTGCCGCAATAAAATAATGAAATCCCATCCCGACATATAAAGAACTTAAGACAAAAACACCAGCATCATCAAATGAAAAACGATTTTTTGAAGTAACCATATACATTAATAGAAGTGCAACAAGAAAATAAAATACATTTACAGAAGAAATGTGAGCTGGTAAAAATTTAAACCACTTATCTGGTGCAATCACAGTTATTGTCATTAAGATACCAAAAGTAGCCTCTGGTGATATCAATAATTTTTTCTTCATTACAAATACTTCCGAAATACCAATGCATCCTAAAATTAAAGCAAATATCTGCAATGGTAGTCCACCAATAATAACCAATGGTATGAAAATACAGAGAGCCACAATTGCCGTAATTACGCGCTGTCTCATAAAAATTCTCCTATTCTTTTATACCACCGAAACGGCGGTCTCTTTTTTGATAATTTAGTATTGCATCTTTTAATGCATCTTCAGAAAAATCAGGCCATAATGTATCAGTAAACACTAATTCACTATAAGCAATTTGCCATAATAAGAAATTAGATATTCTTTCTTCACCACTAGTTCTGATTAGTAATTCCGGATCATTATAAGGTGCTAAATTACTAGTCATTAAATACTGGTCAATTGTTTTATCTGTTATCTCTTCAACGCTTAGTTTACCATTAGAGGTATCAGTTGCAATATTTTTGATAGCCGTCACAATCTCTGCTCGCCCACCATAATTTAATGCAAAATTAAGAACCATCCCTGTATTATCTTTAGTATCTTCCACTGCATTTTGAACAGCTAATTTTGTTTCATTTGGAAGCTGATCAATGTAGCCCATAACATTAACTTTTACATTCTTTTCAATTAATTCTGGTACAAACTTATCAAAAAAAGTACCCGGTAAACTCATCAGGTAATTAACTTCTGTTTCGGGCCGTTTCCAATTTTCAGTAGAAAATGCGTAAAGTGTTAAAACTTTAATCCCTAAATCACTTGCAGCCATAGTTACTGTTTTTACAGTATCCATACCGGTTTTATGTCCCGCAATTCTAGGTAAATGCCTTTTTTTTGCCCAACGTCCATTACCATCCATTATAACAGCAACATGTTTAGGAATTCTTTCCATATCCAATTGGATTAATTCATTTGTTTTATTTTTTTTAAAATTAAAAGCCATATTGTACCTCCAAGAATAGTTACATGTTCTATTGTAGCAAAAAAACAGGCACAAAACGACGCCTGTCTTAAAATAAAGCTATTTATTTAAACTGCTAAAATTTCTTTTTCTTTATCTGCTTGAATATTATCAATATTTTTAATTGATGCATTCGTCACATCTTGAGCTTGTTTTTCTAAATCTCGTAAATCATCTTCGGTTAAATCACCATTTTTTTCTGATTTTTTCAAGGCATCAACTGCATCACGTCTGATATTACGAATAATAACTTTAGCATTTTCTGCTTCAGCTTTAACGTCTTTAGCTAATTCCTTACGACGTTCTTCTGTTAATTGAGGAATAACTAATCGAATTGCTGATCCATCATTCGAAGGGCTAATTCCTAAATCAGCAACTAATAAACCATGTTCAATATCCTTCAAAGCACTTTTATCAAATGGCGTAATTAAAAGTACGCGAGCTTCTGGTACTGAAATTTGTGCAACTTGATTAAGTGGCGTTGGTGCACCATAATAATCTACTGTCACATTATTCAATAAACTAGCATTAGCTCGACCAGCCCGAATATTACCAAGATTTTTTTGAAGTGAAACCTCTGCTTTTGACATTTTATCTTGAGCATCAACTAATATAGGTTCTGTTATTTTCATTTATTTTCCCCTAACGGTTGTTCCGATGGTTTCACCGAGAACAACTTTTTTTATATTTCCTGGTTCGTTCAAATTAAATACGACTAACGGAATATCATTATCCATCGATAATGTACTTGCAGTTGTATCCATAACTTGTAAGTTTTTATTAATTATATCTAAATGTGTTAATTCTTCATATTTTGTTGCTGAGTCATCCTTTTGAGGATCAGCAGAATAGACACCATCTACGCCATTTTTTGCCATCAATATAACATCAGCATTAATTTCTGCAGCTCTTAACGCTGAAGTTGTATCTGTTGAGAAATATGGTGAACCCGTACCCGCAGCAAAAATAACAACGCGACCTTTTTCAAGATGACGAACAGCTTTACGGCGAATATAGGGTTCTGCAATTTGGCGCATTTCAATAGCTGTTTGAACTCGAGTTGGGACACCTACAGACTCAAGATTATCTTGCAATGCTAGTGCATTCATAACTGTTCCTAGCATCCCTATATAATCTGCCTGCGCACGTTCCATACCCATTGCGGCTCCAGCTTCACCACGCCACATATTACCACCACCAACAACGATAGCGACTTCAACACCCATTTCTTGAATTTCTTTTAATTCTTCAGCAACTTTTCTAATTACAGGTGGATTAATACCAAATCCTTGTTCTCCGGCTAATGCTTCACCGCTTAACTTCAACATAACGCGTCGATACTTAACATCTGACATCCAATGTTCCTCCTACAATCTATTTACAATTATTTTACCATATTTTAGGTATAATTAATAATTCAATTTATATCAAAATAAATTTATTAAAAAAAGTTTGTGCTTAAAGCACAAACTTTTGGATTGTAGAAAATTATTTAATTTGGCCCATAACTTCGTCTACAAAATTATTTTCTTTCTTTTCAAGACCTTCTCCAACTTCATAACGGATAAATAATTTAACTTTTCCACCCTTAGAAGCAACATACTTAGCAACTGTCATGTCAGGATCTTTAACAAAATCTTGATCATCTAAGCTAATATCAGCTAGATATTTATTTAAACGACCCTCAACCATTTTTTCAATGATATTTGCTGGTTTGCCTTCATTAGCAGCTTCTTTAGAAAGTACTTCTTTTTCATGTGCCAATTCATCAGCAGGTACTTGTTCACGAGATACATACTTAGGATTAATTGCAGCAACATGCATAGCAACATCTTTAGCAGTTGATTCATCAGCATCTGTAACGACAACAAGTGTTGAAATTGAGCCACCCATATGTGAGTATGATCCAAAACTTTCATTATCAGTTTTTTCTACTAATTCAAAACGACGTAATGAAATTTTTTCACCAATTACTTGTGTTGCTTCAATTAAATCATCATTAATTGTGCCACGGTCTGTTTTAATTGTAAGTGCTTCTTCAACATCTTTAGGATGTGCTTCAGCAATTTTAGTAGCAATCAATTTAACAAGTGTTTTGAATTGTTCGTTTTGAGCAACGAAATCAGTTTCTGCGTTAACTTCAACAATAGCTGCAAAGTTACCAGAGAATTGAACATCAGATAGACCTTCAGCAGCAACACGGTCACTTTTTTTAGCAGCCTTTGCCATACCTTTTTCGCGGAGGAAATCGATTGCTTTTTGCATATCACCGTCAACTTCAACGAGTGCTTTTTTTGCGTCCATCATACCGACACCAGTTGTATCACGTAATTCTTTAACTTGAGAAGCAGAAATTTTTGCCATTTGAATGGCCTCCTTGTTTAAATAATTTAATTGATTTTATATCTAAAAAAACTGCCTCAAAAGAAAGGGCCATTACAGTACCTAATTTTGAGACAGCCTAATTTATTTACTATTCAGCAGTTTTTTTATCATTTCCGCCTTCAACAGCTTCAACGATATCTTCGATTGAATCTACTTTTTCGTCAGCCTTTTTGAAAGAAGCTTCATTCACTTCTTCTTTACCTTGATTAGTTTCAATAATAGCATCAGCCATTTTTGCAGTAATCAAACGTACAGCACGAATTGCATCATCATTTGAAGGGATTTTTACATCAATTTCATCTGGATCACTATTTGTATCAACCATAGCGATGATAGGAATATTCAATTTTTGAGCTTCCTTAACAGCGATACGTTCTTTACGAGGATCAACAATGAATAATACATCAGGGATGCGAGGCATATCTTCAATACCACCCAAGAATTTTTCAAGACGATCTCTACGTTTAATTAATAAAGAAACTTCTTTTTTAGGAAGAAGATCAAATGTGCCATCTTCTGACATTTTTTTGATTTCTTTAAGACGTTTGATACGTTTTTGAATTGTGTTCCAGTTAGTTAAAGTTCCACCTAACCAACGATGGTTAACAAAGTATTGTCCAGCACGAGTTGCTTCTTCTTCAATAGCATCTTGTGCTTGTTTCTTTGTACCAACAAAAAGAACAACACCATCATCTTCAGCAGCTTTTTTCATTGATGCATAAGCAGCATCAACTAATTTAACTGTTTTTTGTAAATCAATGATATAAATACCATTTCTTTCAGTAAAGATGTATGGTTTCATCTTTGGGTTCCAGCGACGTGTTTGATGTCCAAAATGAACACCGGCTTCGAGCAATTGTTTCATACTAATAACAGCCATAATGTAGTGCCTCCGAGTAAAAGTTTTATTTTCCTCCCAAGTGTTCAACTGTGCTAAGACTCTCCCGAGCACCCTCAGTCACATCCCACAAGGTGTGAATTGATGTTTTAACATCGTCTTTAAGTATACAAAATCTAAAATTAGAACACAAGTCTTATTTTTAATTATTTAACTTCTGTTTCCACAACGCCTGTTGTTAAAAATTGATAAGCACTATTCAAAGCAATTTCAACCATATTTTTAACTGCAGTTTCAGTATAGAATGCAATATGAGGTGTTAAAATAACATTTACCATATCTAAAAGTTCATTAAATAATGGATCTTCAATAGATGAGTCCGTTAAATCATGATTAAATATTGGATTTTCGAATTCATACGTATCTAAAGCTGCTCCACCAACTTGTCCTGATTTTAATGCGTCAATTAAATCTTCAGTATTAATTAACGTTCCACGGGCTGTATTTACAATCAGAACTCCGTGTTTCATTTTTTCAAATGAATCTCGATTAAGCATGTGTTCATTCTCTTTTGTAGCTGGCGTATGTAATGTAATAACGTCTGCTTGTTCGAACAACTCATCTAATGTATCAACATAAATACCACTCTTTTTTAATTCAGCATTTGGATAGACATCGTATGCAATAACTTTTGCACCGAATCCTTTGTAAATGTCCATTGCAACCCGGCCAATACGTCCAGTTCCAATAACACCCACGGTTAAGCTTCTCAACTCGCGTGAAATATTTGGAGCCCAACGATAGTCTTGATTTTTAATTTTTAAATTAAATTCTGGTGTTCTTCTTAAGAGTTGCATCAATTGTGTCACAGAAAATTCAGCAATCGCGTTAGGTGAATACGCTGGGACATTTGTCACCGTCACACCGTATTTTTTAGCTGCAACTAAATCAATATTATCAACCCCGACATTTCTAACAGAAAGAATCTTAATATTCATCTCTTTCATTTTAGAAAATAATGTTTCGTTATAAGGGATTGTTTGCAATGCAATAATACCATCAAATCCATCCGCTTGCTGTATCGTTTCATTCGTTAATAAATCTTGAGTAATTTCAACATCAACTTGATTGTCATCAGACCATTGATTACCAAATCCAACTTCATCTTTTCTCATACCGAACGCAATTAGTTTCATAATACAAAATCCTCCATTTTCTGACTAATTTTATTTAAATTTAACTTCTTTATCAGAATGTCCTGTTTCTATTAAGTCTTTACTTGCATTCAAAGCATCTATAACCATATTCCTGACAGCAGGCTCTGTATAGAACGCTGTGTGTGGGGTAATTAACACATTCTCACGTTGCAATAAGTTTTTAAAAGTACCATTTACTTGTGATTCTGTTAATTCTTTATTGAAATAATCAGTCTCATTTTCAAGTGTATCTAATGCGGCACCGGCTACTTTCCCTGAATCTAGCGCTCTTATCAGTGCATCGGTGTCAATCAATGTTCCTCTGGCCATATTCAAAATATGCACACCATTTTGCATTTTACTAAATGCTTCGTCATCTAATAAATGATAATTATCTTCAGTAGCAGGGCTATGAATTGTGATAACTGTTGATTTTGCATATAGCTCATCTAATGTATCAACATAGATTCCTTCTTCTTTCAAAGCAGGATTTTGATAAATATCATATCCAATAATTTTTGCACCAAATGCTTTAAAAATTTTAATGGCTGTTTGCCCAATTCTTCCTGTACCAATCACACCAACTGTTTGTGTGCGGATTTCTTTAGAGATATCGGGTTCCCAAGTGAAATCGTTATTCTTCATTTTACGATTAAATTGTGGTGTTTTTCTAAATAACTCCAACAATTTAGCTACAGATAGCTCCGCAACAGCACTTGGAGAATAAGATGGCACATTCGTCACAATCAATCCATACTTATTAACTGCATCCCCATCAACGTTATCCACACCAGTATTACGAATCGATAAATAATTAATATTTAAATCATGAATTTTTTTAATTAATTCAGGTGTATAGTCCTTTTGTTGGTAGGCAACGATAGCGTCATAATTTTCTGCTAATTGAACTGTTTTTTCGTCTAATAATTCATTAACAGTTTTTATTTTAATTTGATTATCTTTTTCCCATTCTTGGACATACAATAATTCATCTTCTCGGATACCATACGCAATGATTTTCATAATGTTATACCTCTTTATTTTAAAATTTATACTTTCATTATATCATTTGAAATCTTTTTATACATTATTTCAGATTTCAACTGATTGCTTTTTTAAATAAGCAATTTTTTTATCTCTTGATTGGTGTTTGAAAGCATATTCTTTCTTTAATGCTTCAGATTTCGTTTCAAATGATTCCTGCAAAATCATTTTCAAAGGCCGTCTACTAGCTAATTTTGTGTACTTTGCACCTTTCCCTGCATTATGCGTTGCAAGTCTTTTTTCGGGATCCGTTGTAAATCCGCCGTATAGTGTATTATCAGCGCACAGTAATACATAGAAATAATATTTTTTTTCATCTTCCATAAACAATCTCCTGAACCATTTGTGTGTACTCATCATCGTTACCATAAACAACAATAGGAGGCATAATCCTAATTCCTGCTGCATTGCCATCCTTAATTGCTTCAATTAGGACCATGTTAGCCTCTTTTCCCTCTTTTGGATGAACAAATTGGATTTTTTTAGGCGCCAACCGATGATTAACCATTTTACTTAGAATTTCAGGCAATCGATCAGGACGGTGTACGAAAAAAGTTTTCCCCTTCATTTTCAATAAACCGCTAGTAATTTCTAGAATACTATCTAAATTAGTTGTAATTTCATGTCGTGCAATTGCTAAATACTTGTTAGGATTCTGAGAAGATTGTGGCGTATTTGGAAAATAAGGTGGATTACACAATACGGTATCAATTGAGTCTTTTTCTAGATAATCAAACGTGTTGATTAAATCTGTTTGCTTAACTTGTACTTGATTTTCCAAGTGATTCAATTCAATACTTCTATTTGCCATATCAGCTAATTTTTCTTGAAGTTCAATCTGATAAATTTGACCCTTTGTTTTTTGACTAACAAATAACCCGACTGCACCATTGCCCGCACATAAATCAACTATTTTAGTTGATTCTTTTCTTGAAACATCTGCAAAATGGGCTAATAAAACAGCATCCAGTGAAAAAGAAAAAACATCTGAACTCTGAATGATTTTAATTTGATTTGAGTATAATTGGTCAATACGTTCATTGTTATTAAGTGAAACCATTTTTCATTACCCATTTTCTATAATTTTTTTTAAACTTGCAACTTTTAATTTAATTAGTCATACTTACCATACAAAGTTTAAAATTTGAAAGGATTGTTGCCACATGTTTTATTCATTTGCACGAGGTATTGTACGAGTACTTTTATTCTTAATCAATGGGAATGCCCACTATATTAATAAAGAAAAACTACCTGAAGGATCGTATATTTTAGTAGGTCCACACCGAACTTGGTTTGACCCCCTTTACTTTGCCTTAGCTGGTAGTCCTAAAAAGTTTTCATTTATGGCAAAAAAAGAACTATTTGTAAATCCAATTTTACGCTATATCTTAATTCATGCCAATGCTTTTCCAGTTGATCGAGAAAATCCAGGTCCATCAACAATTAAAACGCCAGTTAAATTTTTAAAAAAAGGCGAATTATCATTAATTATGTTTCCCTCAGGTACCCGACATTCCGAGGAATTAAAAGGTGGTTCACTCTTAATTGCTCGAATGGCACAGGTACCCCTAGTTCCAGCAGTCTATCAAGGTCCATTAACCTTAAAGCAACTTTTCAGTAGAAAAAGAGTAACCGTTTCATTCGGTGATCCAATCTATTTAGACAAAAAAACAAAATTGACTGATGAGGTCCAAACAGAAATGGACACCCAATTAATGGCTGCATTTCAAAAATTAGATACTGAAATTAATCCCAATTTTAAATATGTTGATCCCCATAAAAGTAAAAATAATAATTAAATTCCAAAAAAAATACTGGTAGGAAATCATATTGATTTTCTACCAGTATTTTTATTTAAAATTAAACTTAATCATCTGATATATTTTGTAAACTATACATGTCAGCGTATTTACCATTTAATTTTAGTAATTCTTCATGTGTTCCTCGTTCAACAATTTGACCCTTATCCAACACTAGAATTTGGTTAGCGTCAACAATAGTTGACAGTCTGTGTGCGATAACAAGCGTCGTTCTATTTTGTCTCATTTGTTTTAACCCATCTTGTATAAGTTGTTCCGTCTCCGTATCAATATTAGCTGTAGCTTCATCCAATATTAAAATTTTGGGATTAGTTACAATCGTTCTCGCAAATGAAATCAATTGCTTTTCACCAGCGGAGTATGTTGCCCCTCGTTCAACAACTTTCGTTTGATACTGCCGAGGTAATTTATCAATAAATTGATCAGCATGAACAAATTTAGCAGCTTTTTCAATTTGTTCATCAGTAATATCTTGATTAAACATTCTAATATTTGAAGCAACATTACCATAAAATAAAAATGAATCTTGTAATACAAGCCCCATTTTTTTACGTAACTCTTCTGTCGAATATTTTTTAATATCTAAACCATCAATTAAAATTTGCCCTTCTTCAAAATCATAAAATCTCATCAAAATATTGATGGTTGAACTTTTACCACTACCCGTGTGTCCAACGAAAGCAAGTGTTTCACCAGGTTGTACCGTAAATGATATATTCTTTAAAACAGCATTCTCATCATCATAAGAAAAAGTAACATTTTTGAATTCAATTTTACCTTCAGTAATTGTGGCTCCTGCCACGGGTGTTTGTTGTGGTTCTATTGTTTGGTCATCAAGAACACTAATGATTCGGCTACCTGCAACGATTCCATCTTGGAAAGTTGTCAAATAATCCATTAAGTTTGTCATGGGATTGAAGAAATTTTGTAAATATGTTAGAAATGCATATACCATTCCTGCTTCAACAAAATGATCTAAACTGCTAATTCCAAATAACCCAAGTGTCATTACTACAGCCAATGCATAAAATAAACTAATAATTGGTGAAAGTAACAATGAATTAGTTCGAATCATTTCAAATCTTTTTTTCAAATAAAGTTCATTAGTGTCCTCAAATTCGCCTTCAATCCGTTTTTCTTGGCGAAATTGTTGAATCACATTTATTCCAACGATAGATTCATTTAATTTAGTATTTAATCGACTCAAATATTCTCTCATTTGTCGATAAACCTTTGAACTAAACCGTTGGTAATACCATGTTGTTATTAGTAAAATTGGTATAAAAATCAACGTTACCAATGCAATCTGTGGCTTGGCAATATACATTGCTACAAAAGCAGAGATAAGTGAAAATACACCAACGATTAATGTCATAAATAGCGTCCAAAAATCTGCTAATGTCATCGTATCATTAGTAACCCTAGAAACAACAGCTCCAGCCGGTGTCTTATCAAAGTAACGCATCCCTAACGTGTGAATTTTTTTAAAAAGAATGACACGTATTTTTTCTAATGTTTTTTCTGCACCCATTGAGTACAAATACATTTGAATGAATTGAGTAATTGCTTTTAAAATTACACCGATAAAGTAAAGACCCGCAAATAAAAACATAATATTTAGTGGTGTTGATTTCGATTGAAGATAGTTATCCATATAATACTGTAAAAGAAGAGGTAGTAATATATTAATTCCACTTAATATGGCCGCAAATAAAATTGCGATTAAAAAATCGGCTTTAAAATCTTTTGTATAGGGCAACAATCTTTTAATAACTGTTCTTTGTTCTTTACCGCTCAGTTCTTTTTGCCAGCTAGATTTAGGCTTTTCACTCATTAATTTCATCTCCCTCTAACTTGCTTTCAAGTTGTTGTTTAGTTGTCATTTGATAGTACCAACCTTTTGATGTCATTAACGTATCATGCTGTCCTCGCTCAATAATTGTTCCACCATCAATTACGATAATTTCATCTGCATCTTTTACACTACTCATACGGCTTGCAGAAATAATAGTTGTTTTATTTTGACGTTTCTCTTTTAATCTAGTTAAAATAATAGATTCCGTTCTGGCATCAACTGCCGAAAGAGCATCATCCAAAATTAATAGCTCTGGATTAATTACAAGGGCACGAGCGATAGCTAAACGTTGCTTTTGGCCACCAGAGAGGGATATTCCTTGTTCTCCAACCTCTGTTTCATATTTTAGTGGTAATTCAGTGATATCACTATCCAAATCAGCATTAAATGCAGCCATTTCAACCTTTTCTTTTGTTAAATTCATATTAGCAAAACGTATATTATTTAAAATAGTTGTTGAAAATAAAAAGCTTTCCTGAGGAACGTAACCAATTGACTTCAGATACGTATCTAAGGCATACTCTTTAATATTTGAATTATTAACTGAAATCATTCCGTTGTATGCATCAAATTCACGAAGTATCAATTTCATAATCGTTGATTTGCCAGCACCCGTTTTTCCAACAATGCCAAGAGTTTGACCAGAACCAATTTCAAATTTAACATTATGCAAGCTTTCCCGATCATCATCTGGATAATTAAAATGCTGGACATCAAATTTAAAAGATCCCACCGGTAATTTATCTAACCCCTTTTCATTATCTACAATGCCACTTTTTTGATTTAATAATATTTGAACACGATCATAACTAGCATTTCCACGTTCAATAACATTAAATAATCGACCAATAGCAAACATCGGCCAAACAAGTAACGCAATATAACTTATAAATGAAATCAGTTGTCCAATTGAAATAACGTTGTTAGCCACATAGTATCCACCTAAAATGATAGTGCAAACATATGACAATCCAATAATTAAACTTGTTATTGGATCAAACAATGCATCCAATAAATTAACTTTTCTATTAATCTTGATAGTTTCTTCAACTTTTCCTTCAAAATCTTCAATATCTTCTTGTTCTTGTCCAAGAGTCTTAATCACTTTAATTCCGCTGACACTCTCTTGCGTTTTATTATTCAACGTTGAAAACGCTGCTTGAGATGTAGAGAAAGCAGTGTGTATTTTAGTTCCTAAATATCTAGCCATAACCGCCAATAAAGGTAACGGAATAATTGCTAAGATTGTTAAACGCCAATCTATTAAAAATATCATTGCAATTATAGTTGTCCCACCCGTGATAATTGAATCAGCAAAAGTTAGTATACCTGCACCAGCAACCTGCTGAATAGCTGTTAAATCATTCGTTGCATGTGCCATCAAATCGCCTGTTCTATTTTGCTGAAAAAAAGATTGATCCATTTGCATAAAATGTTTAAATAATCGAGTACGTAAAATTTTTTCAAGGCGAGCAGCGCTACCCCAAATATTGGTTCTCCAGATATATCTAAACAGATATTGCCCTAATGCAACAAAAACTAAGATACTAATCCAAATTGCTAACTTACTCACTGTTAGTTCATTTTCACTCATACTATCAACGATATTTCCAATAATTTTAGGTGGAATAATTTGGAAGATTGCCACTAAAATCAGAAAGAATACTGCGATTCCATACGATTTTTTTTCTTGTTTAAAAAACCATCCAAGTTTTCTAAATATAGTCATTCTAACTCCTCCTTTTTATAAAAAAAAACAAGCAAAGGAAATCCTTGCCTGTTCATAAAATATTAAATTATTTTTTTTGCGAACTATTTTTTGCTTGTGCATTCATAGATGACATCATCTGATGTAATTTCTTTTCAGAAGGTTTTTGGCCCATTTGGACCATCATCATTCTTAACATATCTTCATTGATTGGTGGGTTCTTTTGTAAATATGTTTCCATATACTTACGAGCACCGAAAAATCCTCCGACAAGTCCAACTGCTAACGCAATAACGGCGATTAAAATCGTCATTCCCATTGACATAATTCAAGACCCCTTTCAATTCACTTCAATCACTAATTCTACACAATTTTCACATAAAAGAAAAGGTAAATCTATTCAAATTGGGAACTATTTTCTTAGTTATCTCGTAAACCTTTATCACGTTGAACTTTTTTTACTTTGTCAGGTGTTACTTCTTTACCTGTTTTATCATAAACCTGCATCATTTCAACTCGACTTCTAAAACTTTCTCTAAATAATGCAAGATACGTTTCACGAAGTTCTTTTCTTTCAGCTTCTTCAGCCTTTGTTAAACCTTCATCAGTTTTACTTTTTGCAGCTAATTCATTTATTCTTGGTGCTAAATCTTCTGGGATCATTTATTATCACTCCTTAAAATTTCACTCATAAGCATACCTGATAATATGATAAAAAACAATTATTCAAATTAACCGAACGTTTGTTTGCAACAACTACTTTCATATGCTACTATTAAAATAATAAATAATGATGATGAGGTGTACTAAATGACAAAAGCATCTGACAGCAAACAACTTGCAGTCTTGCGCTTTATTCATGAACGAGTGGACACGAAGGGTTATCCACCAACTGTTAGAGAAATTGGCGAAGCTGTTTCTCTATCATCTACTTCCACTGTTCATGGACACATTGCTCGACTTGAAAAAAAAGGATTACTAACTAAAGATCCCACCAAACCTAGGGCAATTGAACTTACACCACTTGGATTAGATGCGATTGGCGTTAATAGTCATGAAAATTTAATTCCAATGGTCGGGACCGTTACTGCTGGTGTACCCATTTTGGCTGTTGAACAGGTAACTGATTATTTCCCCCTCCCACCTGACTTTAATTCCTCAGATGATTTATTCATGTTAACAATTCGCGGAGAAAGCATGATTAATATTGGGATATTAAATGAAGATCAAGTTATTGTCAGAAAACAGTCAACTGCTGAAAATGGTGAAATTGTTATTGCAATGAATGAATTTGATGAGGCAACCTGTAAAAGATTTTTCAAAGAAGAAAATCATTTTCGTCTCCAACCCGAAAATGATTCAATGGAACCAATTATTTTAGATTCTGTCTCTATTTTAGGCAAAGTCATTGGACTCTATCGTCATTTTTAATGAACAAAGCAGAAAAAGCTACTAAATTAGTCAGACTAATCTAGTAGCTTTTTCTATTGAATAGAATATTGCCTTTGCATATTTTTGCTGCCTATTAAAATATATTTAGATTTATCATTACTGTAATCTAAATAAATATCTGCTCCATCATTTTTTAAATGATTTTGATACATATTCTCGTATAATTCAATAGAAACTTGAACACGTTCTTCTAAATTAATTTTCGGTAATTGACTCTTGAAATTATCTGTTAATGTACCAGAAAAGAATTCTCCAACTGCCCCTGAACCATAGCTATACATCCCTATTCTATCACCGGCCTCTAAATCATTACTATTTTCAAGTAAAGATATAAAGCTTAAATATAGTGAGCCAGTATATAAATTTCCAACCTGATTATTATACTTTTTAGCTGCCTCAAATTCTCGTTCTAATTCAATTTTTTTGCTATCTGTCGCTTCATTAAGGACTTCTCTTAAACCTTTAACACCAAGTTTTGTATATGGCAAATGATATAAAATAGCCTTAAAATCAGCAACAGTTAATCCTGTTTTATTTTTATACTCATTCCATGTTTGATTAAAAAAATCTAAATATACGTTCTGAGAAGTTTTACCGTCTACAAGTGCTTCGCTGTGATTTAATGGGCGCCAAAAATCCATAACATTTTCCGTTACAAATCCACTATCTGCATCTAATAAAAGTATTTTTGGGTTTTTCGTAATAATCATTGCGACAGCGCCGCCACCTTGTGTAGGTTCACCCGCAGTATTTAGACCATATCTAGCAATATCAGCACCAATGACTAAAACCTGACTATTTGGATTAAGCGACACATGTCCTTTTGCCAATTGAATAGCGGCCGTTGCTCCATAGCAAGCTTGCTTAATTTCGATTGATCTCACGTGTTTTAAGCCTAAAAGACCTGAAACGTAGGCTCCTGCCGACTTTGAATTATCAATACCGGATTCTGTTGCAAAAATAACAAAGTCAATTTTGTCTCTATTTTCGTTATCTATTAATAGATCTGCAGCATTTGCACCCATCGTCACCACGTCCTGTGTCGGCGGTATAACAGCCATTTTTGATTGGCCAATTCCAATTAAATATTTATTAGGATCTACATTTCTGACATTAGCTAATTCTGACATATCAACGTACTGATTCGATGTAAAAAAATTAATTCGATCAATTCCAATTTTCATTAATCTTCCAGCTTCCATTTATTATATTGTTTTTATTGTACTTGATGTCTCATTTGATGGCAAGATTTGGTATCACTGGTTTAAAAAGGTATCATTATTCAGTTTCAAATACTAAACCTAAATACTTTTATTACTACCCTAGAAATATCTTTATCAATAAACTATCACACTCGGCGAACAGATAAAATTTGGCAACGATTACAAGACTCATTGGTCGTATTGCACTTAATTGCACTTAATTGCACTTAATTCCCCTTGAATACTAATTATAGAATCACTTTATGTATTCTCTTGTAATTGTCCAGTTAGACGTATAAAATTTAACCATATATTTATACGAAAAAGGGGATTAATATGATTGCACAAACATTTTATTTAATTGTTTTAATTATTTGGGTGTCTATGATTGGGTTAACTATTTGGGATAAAGGTTTGACTAATTTTTTTAAATATATATTCACCCCTACAAAAATACCAAGACAAAATAGATTTAAACACCCTTTTTTGTCGTTTTTAGTTATTCAAGAAAAAGAACAAAAATTTTATTTTTATGCAGTAAGTTTTTTAATAGGTACAATTTTTGGTCTAATGTTTTTCCCCAGGTTCTTAATTTTAAGACTACTAACATTTAGCATTGCTTCATTACTGTTTTGTTATAGTTTTTTTTCATACCTAAAATTATTCCCTAAAAAAACAAAACTCTGGCAAATTGAATCGTATTTATTATTACTTATTACTACATTCATTTTTTATCTAATTAATTATATGAATTTGATTACACCACTAATGGAAACAACAGTTATTTTTACATTTATATTAGGTATTATTATCATTACCTTTAGTTCATTCTATTTATTAAAATTACTTTCATACATTGTTCAAAATAATTTTGCACATACTGTACAGGTTATTGCTGAATTTGCATTAAATATTTTCTATGAAGGTTTGCTTGTTGGAACTTCTTTAATAGGCGTTTTAGGAGGTGAATCAAAAGTTACCGAATTTGTCTCTAAGTTACCCAGTGTCCATGTTGTTGATCACTTAGTAGCTATTTCATATTATGGCTTGAGTGATTTTTTTGGAGACCCCATAAATTCTATTCAAAATGTTCAGTCATATCCAACAATAATTTTATATATTCATCTGCTAAGCTTATTATTTGGCGCAAGCTACACGTGGATATTTCTTGCTAACTTAATAAGCATTGATAATAATTAAATGAGTTTTGCAATTATATTAAAAAGTTGATATACTAAACAAAGTTATTTTGGAGAGTTGGCAGAGTGGTAATGCACCGGACTCGAAATCCGGCGAACGCTGTAATGGCGCGCGCAGGTTCAAATCCTGTACTCTCCTTTTTATATCATATTAAACCAAAATAAAAAAACACAAACGCCAGTTTAAAGGCATTTGTGTTTTTTATTTTGTATAAAAAGAGACTATAAAGCATTAAAACATCATATGACTTTGCACATATTTCGCACATTTTTATATACCTAACATTAAAAAAGCTTTAAGTGACTTTCTGAATTATAAAAAATCAGTATTATACCTGTATCTTGGACCCAAACTGATGTATATATAATTAATATTTCGCAAACAACCGTCTGTTCTTGGTAAAAGGAAGATAATATTCAAAAGCTCGTAGCTTAATTTAAAAATAAAAAGCTCTAGTATTGGACGAAAATCCAATACTAGAGCCTCATTTTATAAAATTATACAACAATAGCTATCATAAAGCTGTAATCATGAATTTAATAGTTCATTAAACTGAATATATCATAGTCTTTTATTTTTTGACGGCCCTTTAAATCATCTAATTCAATAAAAAAGGCAGTCCCTACAACAATACCACCTAATTGTTCAACTAATTCTATCGTCGCTGCAATCGTACCACCAGTTGCTAATAAATCATCTGTTACTAAAACCCTCTGTCCAGGTTGTACCGCATCCTTATGCATATATAGTGCAGATTCTCCGTACTCCAATGCATACTTGGCCTCAACGGTTTCTCGAGGTAACTTACCTTTTTTTCTAGCTGGTGCAAATCCTACACCTAGATCATAGGCCACTGGACATCCAACAATAAACCCTCTAGCTTCAGGGCCAACAATCATCTCAACATTTTTACTCTTGGCATATTCTACAATTTTATTTGTTGCTTCGCGGTATGCTGCTCCGTCTGCCATTAAGGGTGATATATCTCGAAAAACAACACCTTTTTCTGGGTAATCAGGAATTGCAGCAATATACTTTGTTAAATCTAATACCATTAATAAACGCTCCTTTAATCTTCTGTATTCAATTGTTCAAGTATCCACTTTTTAAGATCATTCTCTTTAGAGTAGACTAACTTATCTTCAGCTAATATTCGATTATTTCTTAGCTTATATTCAGAAGTATTTTTAATGTCCATTTTATTTGTTGTACTTTTTCCAGTCATTAATCCATCTTTTATTTTAACAAATTCCAACTCTAAAAACACCTTAATCATGAATATTAATAAATTTTTCTTTATTTTTAAAAAATCAGATAAGACGATTAGTTGATTATTAATATCAACATCTTTATGACTCATCACAAATTTATATAACTTTGCATACTGTTCTCTGGATGGCATACCATCTAAATAGGCACTGTTAGTCTTTAAAAATACTGCAATTATTTTCTGACTATCCGATAAACGTAATATTGTAGACATTTGTTCCAACGAGCTTGGGCAATCTACAAATATAATTGTTCTTTGATTATCAAAATCTGATACACTTTTTAGTTGATCAGCCTGCTTAAATATCTGTTTGTCTGATGAAAATTGTTTTACTTGGTCATAATTTTTTTTATTCCAGAATATAAACAAGCCTTCATTTTGAAATAAACTTTTATTCACGTGGTCAGTTCTTTCATCAATAATTACAAGCCCTTCAAATTTAATGTCCTGTACCATTAACTGTAAATTTGTTTTATTCATCCATACATTTTTTTCAATTTCACCGATTAATTTGATCTCATCTAAAGTATTCTTGAAATCATCAACATACTTTGCATTTGAAAATGAAATTCCACTAATTTTTTCTTTCTCACCAACAACTTCAAATTTTAAGTGAGTTCCTGTTTTACCAATAGCCTTAACATTTTGTATTGATTTATATTTAATTTCAAAAATCGGTTTTTCATTGTCTGTACCAAATGGTTTTAATTTTTCAATATCCTTATAAAAATCCAAAGTCAATTGATCTACATTTAGCTTTGCTACAACCACTTTGGCTGGCTTAACGTTCAATTGAATTCCTTGAGATACTGCTTCATTTTCCAAGTCTAATCTAAATCTTTCTAAGTTTTGAATGGGAAATGTTAATCCCACGGCCATATGATGTCCACCAAAATGAGATGTTAATTCTCTATGTTCATTAATTGCGTTATACAAATGAAATGTATCAATACTTCGACCGGATCCTTTTAAATAGCCCTTCTCTGTATCTTGGTTTAAAATAATTGTCGGTTTACCAGTTACTTCAACAACACGACTAGCAACGATACCTAATACACCTTCGTGCCAATTTTCACCTGTTATTACCAGTGTTTTCTTGTACTGATTATACTCTGCTGTAGCCTGTTTCAATGCTAGTTCTAATATATCTGCTACAATTTTTTGACGGCGTACATTTTCAGATTGAACAAAGTTTGCTATTTCCTGTGCTCGTTCATCGTCTAGACTAGTTAACAGTTCAACACCAATATTTGCATCACCTAATCGCCCAATTGCATTTAAACGCGGCGCAATACCAAAACCAATATCTTTTTCATCTACTGTTTCCTGTTTTACATTCGCAACTTCCATTAATGCAATCAATCCTGGCCGGAACGTTTGTTGTAAAACCTTCAGACCGAAACTTACAAGTGAACGATTTTCATCTGTCAGTGATACCAAATCTGCTACTGTACCGATTACCACTAAATCTAGTAATTCTTCTGAAATATCACCTGTTAATGCACTCGCAACTTTAAATGCCACACCAGCACCTGAAAGTTCTCCAAACGGATATTTTCCTTCAGGATGTCGAGGATGAATTATTGCATAAGCCTTTGGTAAAACATCTGGTAATTCATGATGATCGGTTACGATAACATCTATACCTTGAGATTGAGCAAATTCTATTGCTTCATTCCCTGATACACCATTATCAACAGTAATAATCAAATTAGTACCATTGTCTATTATTCTTTTATAAGCATCTACATTAGGTCCGTAACCATCTATAAATCGGTTAGGTATATAAGTTTCCACATCTGCGCCCATATCACTAAGTGTCTCAAACATGATTGAGGTACTCGTTAACCCATCAGCATCATAATCACCATAAACCGTTATTTTTTGATTTTTAACTATTGCTTGTTGAATTCGTTCAATTCCTTTACTCATATCATGCATAAGCATTGGATCGTGAATGTTTTCTGCTCCTACATTTAAAAAATCAGTAATAGCTTTTTCAGATGTAAGTCCGCGGCTCCATAGTAAAGATATCAATGAATGATCTAATTGAATATTTTCAAATATTTCATTAGGTATTTTGTCATTACTTAAATCTAAAAACTTCCAACTATACTTTGATTCAATCATGTTAAACCTCTACTTTACTAACGATTTATATTTTCTGATTTTAACGTTTTAATTTCATTTTGTAGTAATTGAACTTCTTTTCTATTCTGAGTTTTTATTTTATCAATTGAATTTTTCAATGATTCATCAAAATTATTTTTATAGTCATCCAATTGTTGATTTAATTCTTTATTTTCTTTTTTTAATTTTAAAGTTGCACTTGTTGTTAACAGACCTATCAGTAGTGCTCCTGCTAAAATTGAAAATAATAAAATAAGAATCATTGGCATTTTAATTTCTGCAAACCAAAAATTAATTGAAACTTCCTTTACATTTAAAATTGAAAAAATTGCTATTACGATAATAAGTAATAACGCTATGATTGTTCGCCATTGTTTTTTCATATTTTCCCCCACTATTTTTTGTTAAATACTGTACCCGCAAGTAAATCTCCCATTTTAGGGAAAATTGTATATCCCAAATATGCCATTTCCATATAATATGGTAAATTAATTTCGCGTTTATTTGTACTTATGTTTCTTGATATAATCTTTGCAACATGCGCAGGATTTAGCATCATTGATCCAATATTTTTTAAATAGTTGCCCTCTTTATCAGCTATTTTGAAGAAATTAGTATCAATTGGTCCAGGATTAACTGTCATAACTTTAATCCCTAGTGGTTTTAATTCTAATCTCAACGCATTAGAATAACCAAGGACACCATATTTCGTTGCTGAATAAATTGCTGATTTCGGTGTTGCAATTTTCCCAGCAATAGATGCAATATTAATAATAACGCCATATTTTCTATCTGCCATATTTAGCGCAACATTTTGAGTCATGTACATTAGCCCCAAGACGTTTACTCTAAACATTTTTTCAGCAACATCCATATCAAAAGATAACACATTCTCCATCAAACCAAACCCTGCATTATTTATAAGTACTTCAATCGGTCCAATTGAAGATTCAATTTTTTTAACCATTTTTTCAATTTGAATTGGATCAGAAACATCACATTCAATCGCATAAGCCAATCGACCAGATAGACGCTGACAAGCATCTTTAACCTCTGTAAGTTTATCCATTTGTCTAGCGCAAATAACAACAATTGCACCTTTTCTAGCAACCTCATATGCCAGTTCCTTACCTAAACCACTTGAACCACCACTAATTAGAACGATTCTATTACGTAAATCTTTTAACTCTTTATATTGACTAATCATTTACTTTTTCCTTTTGAGAAAACGGCACATTAATTACATCAAAATCTCTAACAACCGTTGTATTTTTAAAGATACTTCTTGCCTCACTCTGTAAAGTAATGGCCATTTTACCAACATATCTTGCGGAAATATGTGTCAATAATAACATTTTCACGTTTGATTTTTTAGCGATTTCTGCAGCCTGAGCACTAGTTGTATGATAATAATTCCTTGCCATTTTTGATTCAGCTTTTTCAAATGTACTCTCATGAACCAGAACATTTGCATTTTCAGCTAATGTATAACTATTTTTTGTTTTTCTTGTATCGCCCAAAATTGTGACAATACGCCCTTTTTTAGTTTCTCCCAAAAAATCATTTCCATTTAATTTTGTGCCGTCTTCTAATTGAACTATTTTACCGGCTTTTAATTCTCCATAAATTGGACCAGACGGAATATTTAATTCTTTAAGTTTATCTATTTGTAATTCGCCTGCATAATCATGTTCCACAATTCGATAACCCACGCTTATAATACGATGATCTAAGTAATCAAAATATACTTTAAAAGTGCTATCTTCAAATATTAATCCAGGTTTATCAAGTTCTACAAATTTAATTGTATATGACAACTTCGTTTCAGAAACTTGTAAACTGGTCTTCACAAAATTTTGAATTCCTTTAGGACCAAAAATAGTTAAAGGTCCATTACCTCCTTGAAATGATCGGCTACTCAAAAGACCTGGCAACCCAAAAATATGATCTCCGTGTAAATGTGTAATGAATATTTTTTCGATTTTCCGAGGTTTTATTGTCGTTTGTAAAATTTGATGTTGTGTTGCTTCACCTACATCAAACAACCAAACACTATTACGTTCATCTAGTAGTTTTAGTGCAATACTGGTTACATTTCTATTTTTTGCAGGTGCTCCTGCTCCTGTACCTAAAAATTCTAATTCCATATTATTAACCTATCCTTACTTATTCATTTGATTTCATTGGTAATGTAACTTCAAAAACGACACCCTTCGGTATCTTATTTCTAACTTCAATTTTACCTTTATGCTCTTCAACGATCCATTTCGCAATTGACAAGCCTAACCCATTACCACCTGTTTTACGATTTCTTGATTTTTCTTCTCTATAAAAGCGTTGGAAGATTATTTTTTTATGTGTATCACTAATATTTTCTCCATCATTAATGACTTGTATCACTAGTTGCTTAGCCGACTCAATAACGATAAACGAAATTTCATTACCCGCTACTGTGTATTTCAATGCATTATCAAGTAAAATGACAATTAATTGATGTATACGGTCTTCGTCTAATTGAATGTACTTACTTGCAATATTTATTTGAAAATAAAATTGTTTATTTTGACTAAGCGCAATATCTGCATAAGGATGAATAATATTCTCAAAGTATTCCTTAGCAAGGACTTTCTTAAAGTTAAACACATTAGCATTAGAATCTGAATTAGCTAACAATAATAGATCTTTTGTTAGATTATTTAATCGTCTAATCTCACTTAATGAAGTTGCAATTGACTCGCTTTCATCGATAATATTTGCATTAGGTTTTGTTAACAAATACTCTAATTTATTTTGTACTATCGTCAATGGTGTTCTAAGCTCATGGGCTGCATTATCGATAAATTCTCTTTGCTTATTCCATGCACTAATCGTTGGTTTAATACTAATAGATGATAAAATAACACTTAAGGCAATCGACAACATTCCAAAAATAAGCAGAGATACAAGTAAAATATTCCTAAAACTAATCAATGAGTTTTGATTAATCTCAATATTTTCAATAATTTGAATATATCGTGCTTTATGCCATTTTTTAACAGCTGAGTCTGGAATTTCCATTAAGTATGACCTAAACGTAGGTCCGTTTTTTTGTTTAATTGTTTTAAATTTGTTTAAATCAGATTTTTTAAATGGTATCTTATTAAAAACGGGGTATCTGGTACCCATTGCATCTTTATTAATTATTTCTCCATTTTGTGACCATAAGATTTGATAGACTTTAAAGTCAGGTGCTTGCTTCAAAAGTGGACTATCATCGATTCTATTTATGGAGACATAATTAGAATCTTTTATTCGTCTAATTTGTTTTTTCATTGATATATCTACATTAACTGTTAAGGTGTCATTAAATGAACTATATACAATTAAACCAAGTGTTACAAAAATAATACTGAAGCTTAAAAGATACATAAAAAATAATTTTATACGCGTATCTCTATTTGCCTTATTTTTCATCAGGTTCAACCAGATAACCAACGTTTCTAATTGTTCGAATCATTTTTTCATGACCAATCTTTTTTAATTTTTTTCTCAGATTACTCATATAAACTTCTACAACCGTAATGCTAGTATCGGACGTAAATCCCCAAACACGGTCAAATATTTGTTCTTTCGTTAAAATAGTATTCTTATCTTCCAGTAAGTATGTTAAAAATTCATACTCTTTACCCTGTAAATTGATAGATTGGCTGCCAGAAATAATTGTTCTGTTATCAGATAAAATCATATCTTGATATTTTAATTCACTATCTATTTCAAATTTCATTGTTCTTTTCAGAAGAGCCTTTATTCTCATTTGTAATTCGTTTAAATTGAATGGCTTAGCTAAATAATCATCCGCCCCTAAATTAAATCCGGTAATTTTATCGTCAACACTATCTTTTGCTGATAAGATTAGCACTGCCGTGTCAATTTTCTTTTCTCGAATTTTTTTTAATACATCAAATCCCGATATTGTAGGAAGCATTAAATCTAAAATAATAATATCATATATATTTTGTGAAGCTTTAAAAAAGCCTTCCTCGCCATCGAACGCTTGCTCTAACGTCATAATTTTTGCTGTTGCTTCAACAATATTATCAGAAATAATTGTATCATCTTCAATAATTAATCCTCTTGGCATTTTTTTTCCTCATTCCTTTCATTTTCATTAAAAAAAATGCATAATAATTATATCTTCTACTAAAGGATGGTTAAATATTATGCGAATGATCGATTTAGAATTAGCCACTATTGATTTAAATAAAAATTTTAATTTATATTACACTACTAATAATCTATTTTACCCTATTTCTAAGGTAATTAGTACATCAGAATATTTTATTTTAATTGTTACTCCCTCTGATAAACCCTTGTTACTTCAAGATTTACTTCACGTATCTGAGTTGAAATCACGTCATAATAAGCTGTTTATCCAAACTATTGATAAAAATTTACATTTAATTTTAGGTTATAAAATAGATCATAATAAACTATTTTTAGCTTAAAACTTAAAATAGATCTGTCTTCATTCTACTCTGATGCTATTATATATATCGCATGGAGTATTAATAAAAAATGCTAACTGCTGTTATACAGTTAGCATTAGTGACATTTGTTAATAGATAAAGTTATTCTACATAATTATCCTGTCTTTATAGTATATCTAAAAAATGGAGGTAAAACAAATGAATATTCTATCTACAACAGTAAGTATCGTTGCCCTATTAATTTCACTGTATACCCTGTACATCGTCCTAAAAAGTAATAGATAAATTAAACGCTAATTTTTAACACAATACATTATTCATACAACTACTGGATTAAGTCATCAATTGTCCTATCTTATTCAAAAAAGGACAATATTAGTTTGTTGAAACAAATTTAAAAAACATTATAGAACATAGCTATTTTAAGGGTGTACACTTTCTGGTGTTGGTGAAATAAAATTCATCAACACCAGTTTTTTATTCTGAAAACAAAAAAAGAGGCCACCATGACCTGTACTAGGCCCTGTCAAGTTGACGGATGAAATAATATAAAATTTAATATGTTTCTAAATGGCTTTATCCCAGTATT